>JBBACU010000192.1:0-4819 GCA_041656815.1 Proteiniphilum sp. | reverse complement strand
GGAACTCTGATTGCCGGCATCCATTTCGTGTTTTTTATCTCAATCGTTTCGAATCCCGTATCGTTGTTTTATTATTCATATGATTAAAACTATTTATTTTCAAAGGTATCATATGGAACTCGCTTTAATCATGTACTTGTGTGAGAATGATTCTCATGCTCGTTTCATACGATTAAAATTATTTATTTTCAAATGTATCGTATGGAATATTCGCGTTAAGCTAAATGAGCAGAGCCAAGCTTGCTTGAGCTATGCCATAGCGAGCGAATATCTAACGTTAGTGAACTCGCTTTAATCATATTCTTGCGTTTAATGATTTTAATGCTCGTTTCATATCCAGACAAAGACACGAGAGATTTACAAAGCCATCAATTCTCTTTTTTCAGTGAAAACATGTTCTTTTTCTTGGATAGGCGACCGCGGGAAGCCTTGAATAATTAGCATATATGGCGATAATAGTTTATTTTTGTACTGTATTGACATTATTAAAAATCATGTTTACGTCGGAGTGCGATAGGCAAAACGCTGTTCCTCCGACGATTAATCAATAAAAGCATATGGAAGCAAAGCCGGGATTTACGATAGACAGGAAGTCATCCGTGATTGACAGGAATACGCCATTGATGGAAAGGAAACCCGAATGGCTCAAGATATCCCTCCCGCAGGGAAAGCAGTACCTCGACGTGAAAGAGATCATCGCCCGTAAAGGGCTGCACACCATCTGCGTGAGCGGCAAGTGCCCCAACCTGTCGGAGTGCTGGGGTAGGGGTACCGCCACGTTCATGATACTGGGCGACGTGTGTACACGAGCCTGCCGTTTCTGTAATGTGAAAACGGGGAGCCCGGGCGGGATCGTCGATCATGGCGAACCCGACCGCTTGGCAGATACCATCGAGAAGATGGGCCTCAAGCATTGCGTGCTGACCAGCGTGGACAGGGACGACCTGCCGGACGGGGGAGCCGCGTTCTGGGCAACCACCGTGCGCCGGGTAAAGGAGCGGAACCCCGAACTGACCATCGAGACGTTGATCCCCGATTTCAACGGGGTGGAGGAGTTCATCAACCAAGTGATCGACGCCGGGCCCAATATCGTTTCACACAACATGGAGACGGTACGGCGGATGACGCCCAAGGTGCGCAGCCGGGCCAAGTACGATACGAGCCTGAAGACGATAGAAACCATCGCGAAAAGTGGCAAGGTAAAACCCAAGTCGGGAATGATGGTAGGCATCGGCGAGACCGAAGAGGAGGTGATCCAGACAATGGACGACTTGGTCAACGTGGGATGCAAGGTGCTTACCATCGGGCAGTACCTGCAACCCACCCGCAAGCACTTGGGAGTGAAAGAGTACGTGTCGCTCGAACAGTTCCGGAAATACCGGGAGATCGGCCTGGAGAAAGGGTTCCAGTTCGTGGAGAGCGGGCCGCTGGTGCGTTCCTCGTACCGCGCGGAAAGACATGTCTAATGTGCCAATTTTCTTAGGAACGAGAGCATAGCCAAACCTGTTTGAGTTTTGGCGAGTGACGACAGAAAATGGACGAAGTCAATGAGACTAATGTGCTAATGAGTTTGATTGATTTAACGATGTGTTGATTTGATGATTCGATGATTCGATGATTCGGTGATTCGATGATTCGATGATTCGGTGATTCGATGATTCGATGATTCGATGATTCGATGATTCGGTGATTCGATGATTCGATGATTCGATGATTTGGTGATTTGGTGATTTGTTGATTTGATGATTTGTTGATGAGAATCTGTGGGCTGAAATTATGAGCAGGAAAGTGCTGTTTGAGGACTTGGGCCTCGTCCGCTACAAAGAGGCGTGGGACTACCAAGAAGAGCTGTTTGAAACGGTGATCCGGGAGAAATTGGAGAAGAAGGAGGAAAGGAAACAGTTCCTCCTCTTCTGTGAACACGAGCATGTTTACACCTTGGGGAAAAGCGGTAACCGCCAAAATTTACTGATCGCCCGGCATATCTGTGAAAGCAGGAATATCGACCTGCACGAAATCGACCGGGGAGGCGATATCACCTACCACGGCCCGGGACAGCTGGTGGCATACCCGATCATCGATTTAGAGGCGTTTGGCCTGGGGATAAAAAAGTATATCTCCCTGCTGGAAGACGTGGTGATCGAGACATTGCGTCCGTACGGGATTCATGGCGAGAAAGACGAACGGGCCATGGGAGTGTGGATTGACGCGGGCAACCCGGCCAAGGCACGGAAAATATGCGCGATCGGCGTGCGCGCCAGTCGCTTCGTGACCATGCACGGGATGGCTCTTAACGTGAACACCGATCTTGCCTATTTCGAGTATATCAATCCCTGCGGCTTTACCGACCGGGGGGTCACCTCCATGCAAAAGGAACTGGGAAGGGAGGTGGATTTCGCGGAGGTGTGCCGGGAGATGAGGGCGGCGTTTATCCGCCTGTTCGGGATGGAGATCTCGGAAATGAAATCTCCGCGGAGAAGTACGTGAAACCCTTGGGCGCGCCCCTTAAACATTTTTAACCACAAATCCTGATGAAACCACTTTAACATTTCTAATTTTGTAGATCATATAAAAAACCTCCATTTAACAAACGAAAAAACATGAGCCAAGTCGTCGATATCAAAGAGCTAAATGAACGGATCGAGCAAAAAAGCGCCTTCGTTCAGACGCTTGTCACGGGAATGAATAAAGTGATCGTGGGGCAAAAGCACCTGGTTGAATCACTGTTGATTGGATTGCTTTCCGACGGGCATATTCTCCTCGAGGGTGTGCCCGGGCTGGCAAAGACGCTGGCAATAAAGACACTGGCGCAGCTAATCGATGCCGACTACAGCCGTATCCAGTTCACGCCCGACCTGCTGCCTGCCGACGTGGTCGGGACGATGATCTACAGCCAACGCAACGAGGAATTCCAAGTGAAGCATGGCCCCGTGTTCGCGAACTTCGTGCTGGCAGACGAGATTAACCGGGCCCCGGCCAAGGTGCAAAGCGCGTTGCTGGAGGCGATGCAGGAGCGCCACGTGACCATCGGCGAACAGACCTACCGCCTGCCCAGCCCGTTCCTCGTGATGGCTACCCAAAACCCCATCGAACAAGAAGGCACCTACCCGCTGCCCGAAGCACAAGTGGACCGTTTCATGCTGAAGGTGGTGATCAACTACCCGTCACGGGAGGAGGAAAAACAGATCATCCGGCAAAATATATTCGAGCCGGTCACCGTCGGCCGGCCGGTGATCACTACCCAAGAGATCATGGATGCCCGCAAGGTGGTGCAGGAGGTCTATATCGACGAAAAAATCGGGAAATATATCGTGGACATCGTGTTCGCGACCCGCTTCCCCGAACAGTTCGGCATGCCTAACCTGAAAGAGATGATCGGATTTGGCGCTTCGCCGCGCGCTTCCATCAACCTGGCCCTCGCCTCGCGCGCGTTTGCCTTTATCAAGCGCAGGGGGTACGTGATACCGGAAGATATCCGGGCGGTATGCCACGACGTGTTAAGGCACCGCATCGGCCTTACCTACGAGGCGGAAGCCAATAACCTGACCTCCGAAGAGATCGTGAGCGAGATACTGAACAAGGTGGAGGTGCCGTAACGGCAAAAGAGAAGAGGGCGAACTGGATCTCGTGAAGGAATAGTGACGTAAGGCCACAGGTAACGCATGGAAACGACGGATTTACTTAAAAAGGTGCGATACATCGAAATTAAAACGCGCGGGCTCTCCCGGAATATTTTTGCCGGCGAGTATCACTCCGCGTTCAAGGGGCGAGGTATGGCCTTCTCGGAAGTAAGGGAGTACCAGTATGGCGACGACCTGCGGGATATCGACTGGAACGTTACGGCCCGCTACAGCCGGCCCTACGTGAAGGTGTTCGAAGAGGAGCGGGAGTTGACCGTGATGCTGATGATCGACGCGTCGGAGAGCTTGGGGTTTGGTTCGCGCTCGGTGTTGAAACGAGATATGGTGGCCGAGATAGCAGGCACGCTGGCATTTTCTGCCATCCAGAACAACGATAAGATCGGGGTGATCTTTTTTACCGACAGGATCGAGAAGTTTATCCCCCCGAAGAAAGGAAAAAAACATATCCTGTTTATCATCCGGGAGATCCTCGGGTTTGAACCGGAAGGGAGCGGTACCGACTTGAACCTGGCGGTGCGGTACATGACGAACGCGATAAAAAAAAGGTGTACCACCTTCCTGATCTCTGACTTTATCGACCCCAGCGACTACAGCAAATCACTCCAGATTGCCAACCGAAAGCATGACCTGGTGGCGATACAGGTGTACGACAAGCTGAGCACGGAACTGCAGCCGGTGGGGCTGATGAAGGTGAGGGACCCGGAGACAGGGGAGGAGCGATGGATTAATAGCTCTTCTAAAAAGGTACGGGATACCTACCGGAAATGGTGGGACGGCCTCCGGGTAAAGATGGATACCGCCTTCCGGCAAAGCGGAGTGGACAGCGTGTCGGTCTCCACGGAGAGCGATTACGTGCGGTCGCTGCTGAAACTTTTTCAACAAAGGAAGTGATGGTGATAACAAGCAAAATAGAACGTGGTGCAGCATGGGGCACGATCTTTGTAGCCCTGGTGATGCTGTTGCTGCCGGCCAATGCCCGAGCGCAACGTGCTTCGGCACACGTCACGGTGCAACCTACCGAGATCATGATCGGGGAGCAGGCGCTCATCAATCTGAAGGTGATCACGCCAAAAGAGAAGCTGATCCATTTCCCGGTGTACGAGAAAGAGATCGTGCCGGGCATCGAGGTAATTACCATGCTGCCGCCCGATACCACCATCGAGAACAACGTGATGACC
>JBBACU010000191.1:0-4836 GCA_041656815.1 Proteiniphilum sp. | reverse complement strand
ACCATGAATATAAAAGCGTTCAGGCTTGGAAAAGAACATGCGACAAGGTAATACAATTTGGAATCCCGAAAGGGAGTGCGCCGGGCGGGAAGAGATGCGCCGCTGGCAAGGCCAACAGCTCACGGCCATGATAGAAAGGATGTACAACCACGTTCCTTTTTACAAGAAGAAGTTGAGAGAGAAAGGGATCAAGCCGGGCGATATTCGAAGCGTGGATCAACTGGAATTGCTCCCGTTCACCACGAAGGAAGATCTCCGGGACAACTACCCGTTCGCCCTTTTCACCGTGCCGCAGTCTGACGTGGTACGAATCCACGCGTCCAGCGGCACCACCGGAAAGCCCACGGTGGTGGGGTATACCCGGAAAGATATTGAAACGTGGGCGGAGGTGGTGGCCCGTAGCTTGGCCATGGCAGGGATCCACCGCGGCGACACGATCCAGATCGCGTACGGGTATGGTCCCTTCACCGGGGGGCTGGGACTTCACTACGGCGCCGAGAAGATCGGGGCCACCGTTATTCCCACGTCAAGCGGGAACACCCGGAAGCAACTGCAGTTTATGACCGATTTTAACGCCACGGTCTTGGCTTGCACGCCCTCGTACGCGGCACACCTTGGAGAGAGCATCCGGAAAGAGGGAATCAATCCTGAAACAGTGAAGCTGCGAGCAGGTGTCTTCGGGGCCGAGCCTTGGTCGGACGAGATGCGGCGCCAGATAGAGAAATTATTCAACATCCGGGCGTACGATATATACGGGCTAAGCGAAGTAATCGGCCCGGGGGTTTCGATGGAGTGTGAATGCCAGCGTGGGAACCATATCTTTGAAGACCATTTTATCCCGGAGATCATCGACCCCGATACCCTGGAGGTGCTTCCCGACGGCGCGATCGGCGAACTGGTATTCACCACCGTGAGCAAAGAAGCGATGCCGCTACTGCGTTACCGGACACGAGATCTCACCAGGCTCTGCCGGGAGAAGTGCGACTGCGGGCGGACGCTCGTACGCATGGAGAAATGCTTGGGACGAACCGATGATATGCTTATCATCCGGGGGGTGAACGTGTTCCCATCGCAGATCGAGTCGGTACTGATGGATATGTCGGAAACCTCGCCGCACTACCAACTCATCATCCGACGGGAGAACAACCTCGACACGCTGGAGGTGCGGGTAGAGATTTCAGAACAAAACTGGTCGGACAGCATCCGGGAACTGGAGACAATCCGGAGGTGCATCATGCAGAATATCAAGAGCATGCTCGGCATCAGCGCGACCATCAAGTTGGTGGAACCCAACAGCATCCAACGCTCCGAAGGGAAGGCACAGCGGATCATCGATTACCGGCAATAACCGCGTGGAAGCATAGATCACAAACGCTAAAACTTTCACTAAAAAAAGAGACAACATGCATATTCAACAACTATCCATCTTCTTGGAAGACCGATCGGGGCGGCTCACGGAGCTCACCCGTATCTTGGCAGAAAATGACGTGAATATCATCGCGCTGAACCTGGCCGAAACAACCGACTACGGCATCGTCCGCATGGTGGTGGGAAGGCCCGTGCTGGCCAAAGAGGCACTCGAGAAAGCAGGGTTCTCGATCGGGCTGACCGACGTGGCCTGCGTGAACATGGCCGACGAACCGGGAGCCCTTCATCAGGTATTAAAAGTGCTCACCGAGGCCGGTTTTAACGTGGACTACATGTACGCGTTCTCCAACAACGATGTCGCCTTAGCGGTAATCCGTACCGAAAATATTCCCGGGGTCACCGACCTGCTCGAGGAACAAGGCATGAAACTGCTCTCGCAGCGCGATATCTACCAACTGTAAATCATCACATCAACTAATCATCACATCAATATAATATGATTCGTTTTGCAAGCAGCGTCGCCACGCTCCGCTCGTCGGAGATACGCGACCTGATGAGCCTCGCGACGGCTCCCGATATGATATCGTTTGCCGGCGGCATGCCGGGAAACGAGCTTTTCCCGCTCCAAACCATCGACCAAATCTACGCGTCGCTTACCGGGAAAGAAAAACAAACAGCCATGCAGTACGGACCTACCGCCGGGTTGCCCTCGCTACTGGAATCGCTGTCGGCATACCTCGAACAGAAAGGGTTGCCGGTGCGGGACAATCGCCTGATGATCACTACCGGATCGTTGCAAGCCATCCACATACTGGCACGGGCGTTTATTGACCCGGGCGACCGGGTAGTGGTGGAAGCGCCCAGTTTTATCGGGGCGCTCTCCACATTCCGTGCCTGCCAAGCAGAGTTAATCCCCGTCCCACTCAACGGGAACGGGATGGATACCACGCAGCTCGCGGGGTGTTTAGAAGCCGATGGACCCGCTCCCAAGTTCCTCTACTACACGCCCAATTTTCACAACCCCGCCGGGATCATCTATTCTCGAAAGGTGAAGCAGGAGATGATGGAGAGGCTAAAAGGAAAGAATATCCCGGTGATCGAGGACGATGTCTACAGCGACCTCTATTTTCACGAGGAGGATCTCCCGGAAATGCAACTCATGAAGGCGGCCAACCCCGAAGGGATCGATGTCTGCCACACCGGATCGTTCTCCAAGATCTTGGGGCCGGGATTACGTGTAGGGTGGATGCTGGTACCGGAAGAGATTTACAAACGATGCGAACTGATTAAACAGTCCATCGATGCCTGCTCCCCCAGCCTCTCGCAAGTGATCGCGGACAAGTTTATCCGACGGGGAGATATTCACGAATATGCCGCCGCGATGCGTACAGCGTACAAGAAACGGGGAACTGCCATGATAGAAGCACTGGAAGCAGCGTTACCGCCCGAGGTGACGTTCGAGAAACCGCGGGGCGGATTCTACACGTGGCTGCAACTGCCCGGGGGTTGTGACGCGACCGACGTGCTCAAGAAGGCGATCGAGAAGGGAGTTGTCGTCGTGACCGGCAAAACCTTTGATCCCGCCGGGGTAAAAAACGACTTTATACGGGTGTCGTTCTGCAATACCGACGTGGAAACCATCCAACGGGGGGTTCCCCTGATTGCCGAGGCCATAAATGAAGCGTGCGGCCGTTAAGCCGCACGCCGCGCGATCTCGTGGATCGCTTTATTTAATCGTATAATCACGATACACGAATTACCCGCCCAAGAACGAGATCAATATCCCCGCGGCAACGGCTGACCCGATCACGCCGGAGACGTTGCTCGACATGCAGTACTGCAGGATGTGATTCGACTTGTCGTACTTCAATGCCACCTCGTTGGCTACCCGCGATGCCATGGGCACGGCACTCAGTCCGGTTGCCCCCACCAGCGGGTTGATTTTCTTCTTCGAGAAGTTGTTGTAGATCTTCACTCCCACGATACCACTGGCTACTGAAACGGCGAAGGCAAGGAATCCGCCCACGATAATACCCAGCGTCTGCGGGTTCAGGAATACCTCGGCCGTCATGGTGGCACCCACGGTCAGCCCCAGGAAGATGGTAGCGGTGTTCATGATGGGCCCGGAAGCCGCGTCCGCGAGGCGACTGGTGTTGGCACCAATCTCCTTGATCAAGTTACCAAACAGCAGCATCCCCAACAACGGCGCGGCCGAGGGCACGATAACAGAAACCGAGAGGCCCAACACGATCGGGAAGATGATCTTCACGAGCCTGAGGTTCTTGATCTCGTGTTTGGGAGGATACTGCTTATCCATCTTCTTCATATGGATCTTGAACTCGTTCTCTGTCATCAGCAGCTTGGCTACCGCGGGAATAATCACCGGAACCAGTGCCATGTAGGAATAGGCCGCGATAGCGATAGGCCCCAGCAGGTGCGGCGCCAGCTTGATGGTCGTGTAAATCGCCGTGGGGCCATCCGCCCCGCCGATGATTCCCAGGGAAGCTGCTTCGGGAAGGGTGAACCCCATGACAACGGCAGCGATCAGCACGGCAAAGATACCTACCTGCGCGGCACCCCCGAAGAAGGCGAGCTTCAAGTTACGCAACATCGGCCCGAAATCGGTCAGTACCCCCACTCCCATGAAGATGATGGGGGGCAGGAGGCCGGTCTTGATGAGCGAGAAATAGAGAAAGTTCATGATGCCATGCTGCTCGGCAATATCCAACAGGTTCATGTAGCTGCCATCAGGATTCATCACCAGCGCGGTGTCCACGATGCCAAGCCCCGCGCCGGGGAGGTTGGCCAACAAGACACCAAAACCGATGGGCACGAGCAGCAACGGCTCGTATTGTTTAAAAATTCCGAGATACAACAGCACGAAAGCAATCACCCACATGAGGACAATACCCCATCCAACAATGGCAAAGCCGGTCATTTCCGGTAAACTGGAGAAAATTTCACTCATTGTCACGCCATTTTAACGAGTACATCATCTTCCTCCACCGGATCACCATTGGTGAAACATATCTCGGTCACCTTGCCACTCTCTTCCGCGGCCACGGCGTTGTAGGTTTTCATCGACTCGATGTAGCCGATGATATCGCCTTCGTTCACCGTGTCTCCCACTTTCAATGCGGTCTCGGAGTTATCTTTCGTGAGGAAGAACTTCCCTTCAAGCGGCGAGACCACCGTTTTGGTACCCCCGTTAGAGGCGGGCACGTTGGCCGCGGGTTGTGGACTGGCCAGGGCCGCTGCCTGCAATTGTTGCGGTGGTAGCGGTTGGGATGCTCCATTCCCCGAACCGGGGTAAGAAATATTTACCACGTACTCCTCGTTGCCGATGTTGACTACCATCGTACGGGGTTGGAAATTGTTCCCCGCCGGCTCCGGCGCGGCAGGCGCGGCGGGAGCCGTTTCCTCGGCACGCTTCTTGGCCAGGTCGGCTTCAAACGCTCGTTTGGCCTC
>JBBACU010000190.1:0-4861 GCA_041656815.1 Proteiniphilum sp. | reverse complement strand
GAAGCGGGTGGCCGCGGAGTTCGTGACCGACCGGAAGAACGACAACATCGGACTGGTGATTTTCGCGGGAGAGAGTTTCACGCAGTGTCCCCTCACCACCGACCACAAGGTGTTGCTCAACCTGCTGAACGAGATCGACTTTGGCATGATTGAGGACGGTACCGCGATCGGGCTGGGGCTGGCTACCTCGGTGAACCGGTTGAAGGACAGCGAATCGGACTCCCGGGTGGTGATCCTGCTCACCGACGGCACCAATAACAGCGGACAGATCGCGCCCCTTACCGCGGCCGACTTGGCGCGTTCCTACGGTATCCGGGTCTACACGGTGGGGGTAGGCACCACCGGGATGGCACCCACCCCCGTACAGACCCCCTTCGGGATACGAATGCAGAATATGCCGGTGGATATCGACGAAAAGACGCTTACCGAGATCGCGGCAATGACGGGTGGCCAATACTTCCGGGCACAAGACACCGAAGGCCTCCGCCAAGTGTACGAGGAGATTGACGAGATGGAGCGTTACCTGATTAGCGTGCAGAACGTGACACGCCGCCAAGAGCTGTTCCTCTCTTTCGCGCTGGCCGCGTTGGGGCTGATCCTCTTGGAACTGTTGCTGCGAAGGACGTGGTTGAGAAATATACCGTAACTGTTTAATTAAGTGACGAGCAAGAGATATGTTTAGATTCGGAAATCCGGAATACTTGTGGCTGTTCCTCGCCATGCCCTTGCTGCTGGCGTTGTACATCTTCTTGAATATCAAGAAGCGGAGGGACGTGCAAAAAATGGGCATCCTCTCCACACTCAAGCAGATGATGCCCGAACTCTCGCTGAAACGGTCATACCTGAAGTTCTGGCTTATCTTCGCCGCGCTGTGTACCGGTATTTTCATGCTGGCCCGCCCCCAGTTTGGCACCAAGGTAGAACTGGTGGAGAAGGAAGGAATTGAACTGGCGATCGCGATCGACGTCTCCAATTCGATGTTGGCCGAGGACGTGTCTCCCAACCGCTTGGCACGGGCCAAGCAGATACTCACGAGGCTGATCGACGTGCGCCGGAACGACAAGGTGGCGCTTATCGTCTTCGCGGGAGAGGCCTACGTGCAGATGCCGCTCACCTCCGATACCCAGTCGGCCAAGATATTCCTCAATACCATCGACCCGAGCCTCGTTCCCATTCAAGGGACAGCCATCGCGCAGGCCATCGGGTTGGGCATGAGTTCCTTTTCCAGTGACCCGGATATCAGCAAGGCGATGATTATCATCACCGACGGGGAAGACCATGAGGGGAATGCCACGGACATTGCGGCGGAGGCGGCCAAGGGGGGAGTTTCGATCAACGTGGTGGGAATCGGCTCGCCCGAGGGCTCACCCATCCCGGCGACCGAATACGGGAACAACTTCATGACCGACAATGAAGGCAATGTAGTAGTTTCCCGGTTGAACGAGCAGATGGGCATGGAGATCGTGCAAAGCGGACAAGGGCTGTACGTGCGTGCCGATAACTCTAACACGGCGGTGAGGGCACTGGAGGCACAGCTTAACGAGCTGGAGACAGGCACCACCACCAGCCTCTCGTACTCGGAGTACGACGAGAAGTTCACTATTTTGGCTTGGATCTTGCTGGTAATCCTTATCGTGGAGATACTGGTCTACGATAAGAAGAACCCGCTGTTCCGCAACGTGCGGTTGTTTAAAAATGAAAATTGATGATACACGTATGTATACAGCTAAATATAAGACCTATAACTATTTCGTGGGGACCCGTCCGATGAAACAGGCGTGATCTGATAAGCTGTGTGAGCGCAGCGAGTTATTTATCAGATAGCCTGTGAATTTTTCCGTTAAGCTAAATGAGCAACATCGAACTTGTTCGAGTGATGCCATAGCGAGGAAAAATCTAACTTCAGTGAATCGTGAACGGGTCACGAAATAGTGGAAGTCGAGAGATTTAGCTGTATCGTACCGGTACGAAGATTGTTTAGTAACAAGATATGAATCGATTCATGATAAAATATATGCTGCTGTTGCTACTGGGCGCCGCGCTCCCCGTTACGCTCTTCGGGCAAAAGGAGGCGCGGAAGAATATCCGCGAAGGCAACAAGCAGTACCAGCAACAAAAATACTCGGAAGCCGCGGACCGGTTTGGAGCGGCCTTGGAAGAGAACCCCACTTCCAAAGAGGCCGCCTTTAACTTGGGAAACACCTTGTACCGACAAAAAGAGTGGAGCGGCGCGGTAGAACAGTACCAACATTTTGTATCTTTGGAGCAAGAAAACCCGATGGCGGCTTCCGCGGGATGGCATAATATCGGAAACGCGATGCTGCAGCAGAAAGAACTGCAAGCCTCGATGGAGGCATACAAGATGGCGCTGCGGCTGAACCCGGACGATAACGAGGCAAGGTATAATTTGGCCGTGGTGCAGAAAATGATCCAAGACGAAGAACAGGACCAAGATCAGGACGACGGGGATCAAGATCAACAACAAGACCAACAAGACCAACAGGACCAGCAACAAGATCAACAACAAGAGAGCCCCCAAAACCCGCCGGATCAAGAGAAGCGCCCCGAACAACAGGAAGGGCCCGAACAAATGTCGCGCGATAACGCCCGGCAACTGTTGCAGGCAATCGAGCAAGACGAACGCGAGACACAGGAAAAGGTGCAACAGATAAAAGCCCAGGAAAGGGAAGAAAAGGCCCAAGAGAACAGAAGACGTAATAAAAACTGGTAAGTGCTGCAATAATGAAGAACAGACAAAATCGAGGAGCATTTCTTTTTTTGCTGGTAGCATGGCTGGCGAGCGGCTTCATGGGAGCCTTGGCACAGGTTGAGTTTAAAGCAACCGCCCCTTCCGCGGTAGTACAGGGAGAACAGTTCCGGCTGAGCTACGTGCTGAACCAAGAGGGGAAGGACCTTCGTTTGCCGGATATAGCCGATTTCGACGTGCTATTCGGTCCCAGCACCTCCACCAGCTTCAGCCAGCGGACCGTGAACGGCAAAACCACGTCCGAACGGTCGGTCACGTATACCTATATCCTGATCGCGAACAAAATAGGGAAATTTACGATCCCCGCCGCATCTATTCAAGTTGGAGGGAGTAACTATCAATCCAACGCGCTCACTATCGAGGTACTCCCGCCCGACGAGGCTTCGTCACAGGCCCCATCGGGAGGCTCGGGAGGAAGCCAGCAGGAGCGCTCCCCGGGGGCTTCACCCGCGGTATCGGCCAGCGATGCCTTCATCCGGGCCATCATCTCAAAAAACAGCCCCTACGAGCAAGAAGGGTTTACCGTGACCTTTCGCCTCTATACTACCCTCAACGTGGTGAACTTTGGCAGGATCCAGTTCCCCGAGTTCGAGGGATTCATGGTGGAAGAGGTGGACCTTCCCATGAACCGACAACTGGAGATGGAACGCTACGAGGGTAGGAATTATTACACGGCCGACCTGCGAAAGACGCTGCTGTTCCCACAGCGATCCGGACAGATAACGATCCCGACAGGGAGGATCGAGATGGTGTTCTCGGTGCCGTCAGGCCGCCGGATATCCACCTTCTTCGGCTCCCAAGAGGTGATGGTTGACGTGAAAAAGGAGATGGTCACCAACCCCGTCTCAATCAACGTGAGGCCGCTTCCGGCTAACCGGCCCGCGAGCTATGCCAACGCGGTTGGTACTTTCACCCTGACTCCCTCGATCAGCACCACGCAAACCCGGGCCAATGAAGCGATTACCCTGCGACTCGAGATATCGGGAACGGGTAACCTGAAGCTGATTCGTGACCCCCAAGTGTTGTTCCCGGATAACTTCGAGGTATACGACCCCACGGTAAATAACTCGTTTAACGTGACCACCAACGGGCTTACCGGGGTGCGGACCATCGAGTACATGGCCATCCCCCGTTACGAAGGGGAGTATACCATACCGCCGGTGGAGTTCACCTACTTCGACCTGAATAGCAACTCTTACAAGACACTGACGGCACCGGAATACGAGCTACAGATTGCCAAAGGTGATCCGGCTGCTGCCACTGGCGGGACCTTCGTGAACAGGCAAGACGTGAGGGTGGAGCAAGATATACGGTTTTTGAAAACGGGTGAGCCCTCCTATACCTCCAGCATCAATTTCTTCGTGGGCTCCTGGGGATACTGGTTGTGGTACATTGTTCCGTTCTTGGTATTGCTGGTTGCCTATTTCATCAACCGGAAACAGGCCATCGAGAATGCGAACGTGGCACTGGCACGCACCAAGAGAGCCAATAAGGTAGCAATCAGGAGACTCAAGACGGCAGAGAAATACCTTAACGAGCAAGATAAAGAGCGTTTTTATGAAGAAGTGCTCCGGGCCGTCTGGGGATACTTTAGCGATAAATTGTCGATACCGGTGGCAAGACTCAGTAAAAACAATATTGAAGCCGAACTCTCCGGGTACGGGACAGACAGCGCCCTCGTCGAGCGATTCATGCATATCCTTGATACCTGTGAATTTGCCCGGTACGCCCCGGCAGAGAGCCATGCTGAAATGGATAAGGTGTACCGGGACACCCTCGCGGCAATTGGTGAAATGGAAAACAGCTTAAAGAAAAAATAGAGATTTTATGAAGACACGACTATATATTTTTTCTGTCCTCCTTATGCTTTTCATTAGCGGACACACCGCGGTAAAGGCGCAAGAAATAGGCGATACGGTGCCAGGCGAAGTTTCCGAGCCGATGGCTTCGGGGATAACTGCCTCCGACGCAACCCCTGAAATAGGAGCCGGGACAACCTTCGAGGTGGCTGCCCAAGCTTATCGGGAGCAGGACTACAAAAGGAGCATAGCGCTTTATGAGGAGATCGTGGCAAGAGGGATTGAAGAGCAACGA
>JBBACU010000189.1:0-4878 GCA_041656815.1 Proteiniphilum sp. | reverse complement strand
CTCCCCCTTTATGTGAAACGGGGTTGGGAAGCGGATCGTAAGTATAAAATTTACCGGGTCGTTACTCGGCCATCAGCACGTTCATGATGTCGCAGGCCGACTTGGTGACGGAGCTGCCCGGCCCGAAGATCGCGGCCACCCCGGCACGATACAGGAAGTCGTAGTCTTGCGCGGGGATCACTCCCCCGGCGATCACCACGATATCGGGGCGTCCCAGCCGTTTCAGTTCTTCCAGCACTTGCGGCACCAGCGTCTTATGGCCGGCAGCGAGTGAGGAGACGCCCAATACATGCACGTCGTTTTCCACGGCTTGACGAGCGGCCTCCGCCGGGGTCTGGAACAGCGGTCCCATATCCACGTCGAAGCCGCAGTCGGCATACCCCGTGGCAACCACTTTGGCACCGCGGTCGTGGCCGTCCTGCCCCATCTTGGCCACCATGATGCGGGGCCTGCGCCCCTCTTTTTGGGCAAACTGGTCGGTGAGCGCGCGCGCCTCCTCGAGGGTCGCGTCGCCTTTTGATTCGGATGAATACACGCCTGAAATGGTTCTGATTACTGCATTATAACGTCCTACTACCTTCTCGCACGCGTCGGAGATCTCTCCCAGCGTGGCCCGTACGCGGGCCGCCTCCACGGAGAGTTCCAACAGGTTGCCCTCCTTGGTCTCCACGCATCGGGTAATGGCATCGAGTGCCTTTTGCACCGCCTCGTTGTCACGGTTGGCCCGCAGTTCTTCGAGCCGGGCCACCTGCTGCTTGCGTACCTCGGTATTGTCAATATCGAGGATATCGATGGGGTCCTCGTGGTCAAGGCGGTACCGGTTCACGCCGATGATAGCCTGCACGCCCGAGTCGATACGCGCTTGGGCACGCGCGGCGGCTTCCTCGATCCGCATCTTGGGGATGCCGGTCTCGATGGCCTTGGCCATGCCGCCCAGTTCTTCGATCTCCTGGATGAGCGTCCACGCCTTGTCCACTAATTCTTGGGTGAGCGACTCCACGTAGTAGGAGCCGGCCCACGGGTCTACCTGCTTCGTGATCTTGGTCTCCTCTTGAATATATATCTGGGTGTTGCGCGCGATCCGTGCCGAGAAATCGGTAGGCAGCGCGATCGCCTCGTCGAGCGCGTTGGTGTGGAGCGACTGGGTATGTCCCAACGCGGCGGCCATGGCTTCAATTACCGTACGTCCCACGTTGTTGAAGGGGTCTTGCTCGGTGAGCGACCACCCCGAGGTCTGCGAGTGGGTACGCAACGCCATCGACTTGGGGTTCTCGGCGCCGAAGCTCTTCACGATCTTGGCCCATAGCAGGCGGCCTGCCCGCATCTTGGCGATCTCCATGAAGTGGTTCATGCCGATGGCCCAGAAGAAGGAGAGGCGCGGCGCAAACTTGTCTACCGGGATGCCGGCGTCGATCCCCGCGCGGAGGTACTCGATACCATCGGCCAGCGTGTAGGCCAGCTCGATATCGGCGGTGGCACCTGCCTCCTGCATGTGGTAGCCCGAGATGGAGATGGAGTTGAACTTGGGCATCTTTTGGGAGGTGAACTCGAAAATATCGGCGATGATCTTCATCGAGAACTCGGGCGGGTAGATGTAGGTGTTACGCACCATGAACTCTTTCAGGATATCGTTCTGGATGGTGCCTGCCATCTCCTCGAGCCGGGCTCCCTGCTCTTGGGCGGCCACGATATAGAACGCGAGGACCGGCAGTACCGCCCCGTTCATGGTCATCGAGACCGACATCTTGTTGAGCGGGATCCCGTCGAACAGGATCTTCATGTCTTCCACCGAGCAGATGGAGACACCCGCCTTGCCCACGTCGCCCACTACCCGTTCGTTATCCGCGTCATAGCCGCGGTGGGTGGGCAGGTCGAACGCCACGGAGAGCCCTTTCTGTCCCGCGGCCAGGTTGCGGCGGTAGAACGCATTGGACTCTTCGGCGGTGGAGAACCCGGCGTACTGGCGGATGGTCCACGGGCGCATCACGTACATGGTGGAATAGGGCCCGCGCAGGTAGGGCGCTACCCCCGCGGCATAGTTCAGGTGCTCCATGCCTTCGAGGTCTTCTTTCGTGTAGACCGGCTTCACCGGGATCTGTTCCGGCGTGAGCCAATCGGCTTTTATTCTTTTTTCATCGGCCCACTCGTCCACGTCGGTCGTGTAGAAGCCTTCGGATTGAATATCGATGCCTTTAAAATTTGGTTTCATTATTTTGATTGTTATTTATTTTTCTCTTTGAATCTTTATCCTTTGCCCTTTTATCCAAGCTCGCGTTTCTTGTCTCTAACTTTTATGTTCTAAACAAAAGGCGCGATAAAATTGGCTGCTGCCAACAAAAAGCTAAAGAGTAACGTCAGTTTCGATGTTTCTGCATCCAGAAAATGAATTGACTGAAGATTATCGTTAGTAGCTTTTTTCATCGATTTGATATTTTTACTTGCCAATGGAAAACTTAATAATACCAAGAATGCAATTGGATGTAACATATTAATAAACACGAGGATGGCTATTAGCATATATGACACCAAAACCAGTGTCTGATATACAATCTGCGACCCTTCGAGACCAAGCTTCATAGCCTGAGATCGTGTTTCTGCAGCTCTATCCTGTTCTACATCTCGTGTATTATTCGCGTGTAAAATATCAACAACAAGCAATCCCGTAGGCGTAGTAACCAGTAAGATTGCCCACGTTAGCTGTTCTGTTAAAACATAACCAATTCCCATGGGAACAGCAAGAGCATAGCATATAAAGATCAGTAGCTCCCCTAATGCAGCATATTTAAATTTATGATAGAAAAGGATACTGAAAACCCCTATTATACCAATGATAAGTAGCGGCCAACCTGTGTTTACAATCAGATAAGCTCCTATTAAAGAGCCAATCAAAAGCATCGTAAGCGAATAATAGAGAACCGTTTTGGGTTTAAATATACCCTGCACGATTAATCGCGGGGGCCCCGTTTTCTCTTTACCATCGATCCCTTTCATGAAATCCTGGTATTCATTCATCGTGTTACCCGACACGTGGAGAATAAGCATCGCGATAAATCCTATTATTCCATTTAACCAGTTTACCTCACCGGGCAATTCTCCTGTTTTAAACAGGAAAAAGATGTATGAATAGGCAACAATGGCAGGCGATGCAGATGCATTCCATGCCCAAGGTTGTGCAACAAGCACCCAGTTTTTCAGTTTTCCTCCTCCGTCCATAATATCAGCTGTCAGCAGGGTTACTCTATCTGAACATTTATTCTTTCAGCAACTTGTCATTAAACATCGTAAGCGTATCAAGCACGTTGCTGCGGACGTGGATGAAGTGTTCGATGCCTTGCTCTTTGAGCTGCTCCATGCATGCCGGGGCTCCCGCCACCACGAATAACTCGTTGCCATCCTTCAGCAAATTGTGTGCTTCGGGGGCAAACTCCACGTACTCGTCGTCGCTCGAGCAAAGGACCACCACGTCGGCTCCCTTATCGCGGGCCGCTTTCACTCCTTCGGCCACGCTATTGAAACCGAGGTTGTCGATAATCTCGTAACCCGCCGACGCGAAGAAGTTACTCGAGAATTGCGAGCGGGCCAGCCGCATGGCCAGGTTACCGATGGTGAGCATAAACACCTTGGGGTGTTTTCCGCTTCGTTCGGTTGCCAAGCGCAGTTCATTAAAATCATCGGCCAGTCGCCGTGTATTTAGTTTCTTCAACGGTGTGGATGCGCCGCTATCGCCACATCCGCAGCCGTTGCCACCTGTCTCTTTTCCTTCCATTTTGCCGTCCATCTTCTCGGTGAAGTTGGGGTACTGGTTGGTGCCGAGTAGGATCTCCTTGCGGTTCGCCACCGCTTTAAAGCGGGTGTCGGCCGAAGCGTTGATAGCATCCTGCACGGTCCCTGCTTTCAGGGCATTGTAGAAGCCCACCTCCTCGGTCTCGAGGAAGAGTGCCCACGCCTGTCGCGCGAGGGACGCGGTAAGTGTTTCAATATAGTAAGAGCCTGCCGAGGGGTCGGTGACCTTGTCGAAATGGGCTTCTTCTTTCAGGAGCAGTTGCTGGTTAACCGCGACGCGTTCCGCGAAGGCGGTGGGTGTCTCGTACGCTTCGTCGAAAGGACGTATCGTGAGCGAGTCCACCGATCCGAGTACCGCCGACATCGCTTCGGTCTGGGTACGCAACATATTGACGTTGGGATCGTAGAGCGATTGGTTAAAGCGGGAAGTGGCCGCGTGGATATTCATTTTCGCCGCGCAGCGACAGGTGCCGTCATCGGCTTTGTTATCGCAGTCGTGCGGGCAGGGTGGCTTGTAGGCGTTCACGATCTCGGCCCACAACCAGCGCGCGGCCCGGAACTTGGCGATCTCCATGAAGTAGTTGGCACCTACCCCAAACTGGAATTTAATTTTCTTGGCCGCCATCGACGGGTCTACTCCCCGCTCAATCAGCCCCGCCAATACTTGGTTCCCGTAAGACAAGCTGTAGCCCAGTTCCTGGTAGCTGTACGCTCCCGCGTCGTTCATCCGGTTACCGGTAATGGTAAGGGCGCGGTAGCGAGGCAGCGGTGCGGTGATCTTCGCGATCTCCACCGCTTTGTCGAGCCATTGAGGCTCGTCGATCCCTTTCTTCAGTATCTTTCGGAAAGGATCGAACTCCACCGACCCGAAGCACTCCATCACGTTGATTTTCAACGACTGGATATGCGCTACTACCAACTTGGCAAGGTCGACGGTCCGGGAGATACAGGTGCTAAAGTTCAGTTCCACCTTATCGGGCGCGATCCCATCGAGGAGCACCTGCAGGTTCTCGGCGGATAACTCGTTCTTCGGAAGGCGGAAGCCGAACGAGGTGACGCCCCTGCCCAGCAGGGCCCGCGCCTTTTTATTGGCCT
>JBBACU010000188.1:0-4894 GCA_041656815.1 Proteiniphilum sp. | reverse complement strand
TCACCTTGTATAGGTCGGAAGAGACAAACCGATGCGGGAAGGGGAGTTCGCCCGAAATGCCTTTCAGGAAGTTGGCGGTCCGTTGTAGATTTTCTACTGCCGGTTTGGTCTTATCAAGGGCAAAAGGCACCAGTACCTCTTTTTGCGTGTGCAAGCGCGGAAGCCAAAAATTATCCTCCAGCGCGACCTTGTTAAAGGGTACCGGGGTCAATATTTCTTGTCCCCGCGTTACGGGCATCGCGGCAAAACCTGCACGAGAACTATTTGCCAAGTTGGACGAGGGTACCATCGTGCCGCGCCCCGCGTCCCAGGAAAAAATCCATGGGGAGGACTCAACACGGTAATCCTGTCGCGCGTGCATGAAACTTGGCAAAAGGTTCAACGCGACGAGTAGACAGATAATTTTTGTTTGCATGATTTGTTTTCTTACCCGGCTTTTTTGTTACGCCGAAACGACAAATATACAAACAAATTGGTAGGTCAAGATTACAAACACGCGAATAATACACCCAAAACTTTGTTCGCGGGATAACGTGTCGCTATAATTCCCACCCGTTTCTATACTCGTAATGCAGGAATCGATCCGCTTCCGGCATATTGGGAAACGAAAGTTTTTCGGGATCGAAATTCAGGCTCTGAAAACTCATCTTTTCCCTCAATTCCGGCCTTAATGCGATGTTTCCCAACAGGACTGTTTCGGTCAGAGGCCCTGCCCAGTCGAAATTTGAACCGGCCGGGTCACCTCCTTTACATGCAAGAATCCACTCTTGCCTGTGGCCGGGAGAAGAGATGAGGTATGGTTCGGGACGTTGGTACGTCTCATTCAACGATCGGGGTAAGAGGCGATTGCCCAAGATCATTCCTTTACTTCCAATATATAGTACGCCGCCGGCACCCATTTGAGTGTCGGGACCAATCTCGGCTAAACGAGGTGGGCGTAGTCCTCCATCATACCACGTGAGACGTAAAGGAGGCATCTCGTCCCTGGCCGGGAAGTCATACGTGACGATGGAGCCGAGCGGGAAAGATTCCCCGTTGACCAACGTGGAAGTACCTTGAACGCTTGTAGGGTATTTGAGTTTTAATATCCTGAAAACCGAATCAAACGAGTGGCAGCCAATATCCCCGAGCGCACCGGTACCGTAGTCGAGCCAGCCGCGCCACCGGAAGGGATGGTACGATGGATGATAGGGACGTAACGGGGCCGGGCCCGTGAACAGATCCCAGTCGAGGCTCTCGGGTACCGGTGGGGTGTCTTCGGGGCGTCTTACCCCTTGCGGCCAATACGTGTCGGACAAGCCCCTGTTAGGTCGATCGGTCCACACGTGGACTTCCTCGATGCTCCCGATGGCTCCATCGTGAATCATTTCCTGTAACCTGCGCGGGCCATCCCCGGCTTGACCTTGATTACCCATCTGGGTAGCCACCTTGTGTTCACGGGCTGCTTCGGTCAGCACCCGTGCCTCGTGAACCGTATGGGTCAGGGGCTTTTCGGTATACACGTGTTTGCCTCTTCTAATCGCTTCCATGCTGATGAGGGCATGGGTATGATCGGGGGTGGCAACCATCACGGCATCGATCTCTTTTTGCTTGTCGAGCATGACACGAAAGTCCTTGTATCGTTGAGCTTTCGGGTAAAGTTTAAATACATTTTCCACCGAATTGTTCCAATCCACGTCACAGAGTGCTACAATATTCTCTGTTTTAGCTACATCTTCCAAGTCAACACGACCCATTCCACCAATTCCAATTCCGGCAACGTTCAGCTTATCGCTCGGGGCCACGTGTCCCAATCCGGCTATAGTTCTAGCCGGGACGATGGTAAGCCCGCCGATTGCCAGGGCAGAGGTTCCGATGAACTCTCTCCGGCCCATTTGTCTTGAGTTTCTTGACTTCATACGATTACGATTAATTGATTATCGGGGTCAGCACGATATTCCGGTAAGAGATAGCCGTGTGGTCTCCCTGGAGATAAATCGGTCCCGGGGCGGTGACGTCCGACTGCATCGCCCCGCCTGTCGGGCCATGCACGGGTTGATTATCGATGATGGTCACCCCGTTCAGTATCACGGTAACATGGCGTTTGTAGAGCGTGATGTCCAGTTCTTGCCATTCACCGGATGGTTTTTCTGCTTTCACGGTCGGTGTGATTCTCGTGAAAATAGCTCCCATACTGCCTCCCCAGTTGAGCGGGCGATCGTGTGAATCGGCAACCTGCACTTCATACATTCCCCGGAGATACACGCCGCTGTTACTCCCGGGAGGGGGATTCACCTCCAGTGTGATGTTGAAATCCTCGAACACGTCATCGGTACGGAGATTCCCGTATCGAATAGGTGCTTCGCCCTCCACTTGCTCGGGGTTATTGGTGAGGACGCCCTCTTTCATTGACCATCCATTCGTCAAGTCGTCTTCTATCAAGTGCCATCCGGTTAAATCGTTATCGTTTTTGATTAACGGGACAGGCTCGCCGAATTCCACGTTGGCAAGATCGGGCGCGGGCGGCATTTCCTGCAACTTGATCCCTCTTATATAAACCGAGTCGAGCCCCTGCCCGTTTACTTTCGGACTTAGATAGTAACCGGAAATACTATCCCCGTTTCTTTCCAACTCGATCCAGGTGGGATACCTCCGCGACAATTCGGGTTCCCCTTCCGCGTTCCTGGTCAACACGGCATTGCGGGGATTCCTACCCACATATAATTTGCCCCCGGCTACATACACGTAAGGCAGCCCGTAAGCAACACCCCCGCCGCCCCACATCAGGTCGGCGTCCAAATACCCTTCTTCCTGCCTCACTTGAAGCCAGCCAACGGATCGTTGCCCGAAATCGAAGGTCCATTGCCCCAAGTAAGAAGAAACATCGTTTTGAGGAGTGTCCGCGCGTGAATCTTGTTTCACTTCACTGCACGACATTGAAAAACATCCCCACACGATCACTAAAATTGAACTTAGAATAATTGTTGATCTCATAATATACGTTTTTAAAAGGTGTATGTTGAATTTTTTTTGCACTACTGCCGATCAATTCTTCTATTCCTATAAAAGTACTTTCTTCGTTGAAAACTAATTTTTTAATGTATACTCTCTCCAGGCTATATTTGCTTATCGGGTAAACTCCATGATAAATCCTACAACACCGAGCCGTAAACCTCCATGTCGGCGATCGCGACAGCTTTGTTGTCAAGTATTCGGAGCCGTACATAACGGGCTTTCACGGGCGGAATGTCCACGTCCGTTGTATGAACCTGATTGTCGCGTTGTTCGTTTGCCGTTTCCCACTTTTTACCGTCCTCGCTGGTTTCAACCACGAACGATCTGGCCCTGTACGTTTCATCCATGCCATTCACCGCTCCCGCGTGCCTAATTACAAAACGATTGATTCGATAGGGTCGCGCGAAATCGAATTGTATCCATTTATCGCCTTCCGGGGAAGAAACCCAGGTGCGTTCCGCGGCACACGTGCCGTCGGCGGCATACTCCGCGTGAGTAGTCGTCGCACCGGAAGTGATCTTCATTTTCGGCGATAGGGTCAAATTGAAATCCATGCCATTCGCTTCGTTGTACAAGGCGAAGAAATGGTCCCCGCGGCACACGACAATGTTGCCGGGAGAAATGGAGTCCAACCGTTCTTTCAAAATTACCATGCTTTCGGGTCCCATCCGCCATGATTCGCCTTGAGCGGTCAGGAAAATGGGGCGTGTACCGTCAAATTGGGCAACCGTATCGCGGTTCATTCGTACAAAAACATCGGGTCCGTTGGCATAACAGGGGTAATTGGGAAGAAAAGCCAGCTTGTTCTGCTTAACGTATGAAGGAATTTTGCCTGTTTGCCTTTCCCAATCCTGCTGTGTCACGCCATACAGGTAACGGCAATGGGTGGCGTACGCGTCCATTTGTCCCTGGTTTATCTCGTCCCACACGGTAATCACCCGCAGGCCGCTTTTTTCTAAATAGCGTTGCGTGAGCTGCAGGTATTCATCAAATGCCTTGCCCCCCGTGTTGTTCCACTTGTAATTATGAGCATCGTAGAGAAGCGTGTAGCCCAAGCCCGATGGACCTGAAGCAAAAAAGTCATTCGGGGTAGCCGTTTTGTAGTAATAGTTAAGAAGACCGGGACCCAAGTCGGCCAATGCCGGACTGATTGTCCAATTAATCGGGATAATCCCCCGGTCGGGATTTTCCCACAGTCTTGCCATCGCGTTTTGGCAGTATTGGATGTTATCGCCGTCACTGAGAAAAAGCGCCAGGTAAACCTTGTTTTCGAGTTCGGGTTTTTTGGGGACTACCGGCATATTGATGACATGACTCATTCCCGCGTAGACCGTTGCATTCTCGTAATAATCGGCAGGAACGGTGGATATGCCGTGTTCCGTTCCGATGCCGATGCCCGATCGTTCCTCGGGCCACCAACCCAATATCATGCCTTCACCGGCTGTCATGTCCCGAAGATACAGTCGAAGCACGTTTCTTTCCGATACATTGCGCGGGTCGAGCCATATGACGGCAGCCTTTGCGGCCACTGCTATGTCCCTGATGTAGGGGACCGCGCGATGGTGGACGAGCAAGCGTTTGGTGCAGTCTTTCCAATAGGTATTATACAAGTAGAGATAAATATCTTCGGGCGTGGTGTAAGGCAACTCTGTCAAATCAACTAAGACAGGGAATTCCATATCGTTCGCTGACAACTGTTCGTATTCGGCGGCCGTAACCGGAAGTGCATTTCGTAAGCCAGCCACCGTGGTCGCCAGGTTACGATAATGCGAACTTTTCTCGGTGCTATACAGGATCACGCCATTGACCTTGTCGCGGTATTTACGCACGAGTTCCCATTTATCATCGGATGTATATTCCCTGAGTTTAAAATCCAGGAGTCGCGGCCATCTCATGCTTT
>JBBACU010000187.1:0-4897 GCA_041656815.1 Proteiniphilum sp. | reverse complement strand
TTTTGGGCGATATAGTAGAATCCCCCCTTCCACTCTTTTACCGGCTTGCGGGTGCCTTCGGGGGTGATGGCCAATTCCATATGATCCCGGGCATGAAACTCTTCCGCAAGGCTGTCGGTCAACGAAGAGCGGCTGTGTCGTTTTACCGGGATGCCCCCGATACTTTTGAAAAAAAGGTTGAACGGAAAGAAAAACCACTCCGACTTGATCAGGAAATTGGCTGTCCTGCCGAGGGAAGAGTAGGCCAGTTTTCCCACCAGGAAATCCCAGTTGCTGGTGTGCGGTGCCACCGCGATCACGCATTTGGAGAGACGGGGCAACTCGTTTACCACCCGCCATCCCATCACTTTGTTGAACAGGAACTTGCTGATTTTCTTCATCTGTTTTCTGTAGGTCTCGCTCTTACTTCCTGAAGCTATCTCCCGTTTGGTTTTGGCATGTATTCTATTTGTTCGCTTCTTCCACCTCCAACGCCAAGCGTTCCCAATTGTTCAGCGCGCGGTCTAGTTTTGCCTTTGTTTCGAGGTATCGCTGCAACAACTCCATGTCCGACGCCCCATCGGGGGTCGCGAGGGTCGCCTCCATCTCGGCGAGCTGTTTTTCAAGTTTCGCGATCCTTTTCTCGGTTTCTTCCACCTCCCTCTCGAGTTTGCGCAGTTTCCGGTTAAACTCTTTTTGCTCTTGGTAGGAGCGTTTGCCTTCCGAGCGTTGGTCCTGTTTTTCTCCCGCGTTCTTTTTGGTAGCCCCGTCCGCGCTCTTTGTCGATGAAGTTGACCGTTCCAGCTGTTGAAGGCTATCGAGCCGCTTCTTGCCGAGGAAGTCGTAGATCCCGCCGAGGTGTTCTATTACCTTGCCTCCGCCAAACTCGTATACTTTTTCCACCAGCCCGTCCAAGAAGTCGCGGTCGTGCGAAACGATGATGGCAGTGCCTTCAAACTCCTTGATCGCTTTTTTAAGGACCTCCTTCGAGGCGATATCCAAGTGGTTGGTCGGCTCGTCCAAGATAAGCAGGTTCACCGGCTCCAGCAGCAAGCGGATCATCGCCAAGCGGCTTCGTTCACCGCCCGACAGCACTTTCACTTTCTTGTCGGACGCTTCGCCCCCGAACATGAACGCGCCCAGGATATCCCGTATCTTGGAGCGGATATCGCCCACCGCCACTTGGTCGATGGTCTCGAACACCGAGAGTTCCCCGTCCAGCAATTGCGCTTGGTTTTGCGCGAAGTAGCCGATCTTCACGTTGTGTCCCAGCTCCAGCTTACCGCCGTGGTCGATCTCGTTCATGACGCACTTCACGAGGGTCGACTTTCCCTCGCCGTTTTTGCCGACGAACGCTACCTTCTCGCCTCGCTCGATGGTGAGCGTGACATCGTTAAAAACAAGGTGGTCCCCGTAGCTCTTCGAGACCTCCTCCATGATCACGGGGTAGGAGCCCGAGCGGGGGGCCGGGGGAAACTTCAGGTTGAGGCGCGAGTTATCCACCTCGTCCACCTCGATCCGCTCGATCTTCTCCAGTTGTTTGATGCGGGATTGCACTTGGTTCGACTTGGTCGGTTTATAGCGGAAGCGCTCGATAAAATCCTCGGTGTCCTTGATCTGCTTTTGCTGGTTCTCGTAGGCTCGCAACTGTTGTTCGCGGCGCTCTTTTCGCAGCTCCACGTAAGCGGAGTAGTTCACCTTGTAATCGTGTATGTCGCCCAACATGATCTCGATGGTGCGGTTGGTTACCCGGTCCAGGAAGGCCCGGTCGTGCGACACCAGCATCACCGCGTTGCCGCTCGCGGCCAGGAAGTTCTCCAGCCATTGAATCGACTCGATGTCGAGGTGGTTGGTCGGCTCGTCCAGCAGCAGCACGTCGGGTGCTTGCAGCAACAGCTTGGCCAGCTCGATACGCATGCGCCATCCGCCGCTGAACTCCCGGGTGGGACGGTCGAAATCGCCTCGGCTAAAGCCCAGCCCCGTTAGCGTTTTTTCCACCTCCGCTTCGAAATTATGGATCCCCGATACCTGCAGCAATTCTTGCAGGTCGGCCGCCCGCTGGATGATGGCATGGTACGCGTCCGACTCGTAGTCGGCGCGCTCGGCCATCTCCCGGTGCAAGCGATCCATCTCCTGCTCCATCCGCTGCAGTTGGGCGAATGCGAGGGATGCCTCCTCCCGCACCGTGCGGCTGTCGTCGAGCGTCATCTGCTGCGGGAGGTAACCCACGGTGGCCTCCTTGGGTGCCGACACGTTCCCGCTCGATGGGGGCTGCAACCCCGCCATGATCTTCAAGAGGGTCGATTTTCCCGCCCCGTTCTTGCCCGTGAGGGCTACCCGCTCATTCCGGTTCAGCACGAACGAGATGTTGTCGAGCAGGGTGAAGCCGCCAAACCGTACCGTGAGGTTTTCTACCGAAATCATTCAGAATTCTTTTTCACCGTGTCGATTAGCTCTTGGAGCGAGCAACTCTTCTGCTCGCCCGTCTCCATATTCTTGAGGCCGATGGTTCCCTCCTGCATCTCCTTCTCGCCGACGAGCGCCACGAAGGGGATATGGTTGTTGTCCGCGTAGGTCATCTGTTTCTTCATCTTGGCGGCCTCGGGGTAAAGCTCGCAAGAGATGCCGGTTTCCCTCAGCTGCTTCACGGCCGGGAGGAGCCACTCCACTTCTTGCTCTCCGAAGTTCACGAACAGCAGGTCGGTTGAACGCGTGAAGCTGTCGGGAAAAAGGCCAAGCTGTTGAAGCACGT
This sequence comes from Proteiniphilum sp., assembly GCA_041656815.1. Taxonomy (GTDB): domain Bacteria; phylum Bacteroidota; class Bacteroidia; order Bacteroidales; family Dysgonomonadaceae; genus Proteiniphilum. Next base: position 2,166 of record JBBACU010000187.1, on the reverse strand, counting down.
CGTATATCCTGTCGGCGCCAAACGAGATCCCCACGCCCGAGACACCGGGCATCCCGAAGATGCCGGTCAGGTTGTCGTACCTTCCCCCGCCGGCGATGCTCCCGATCTCGGCGTCGAGCGCCTTCACCTCGATGATGGCCCCGGTATAGTAGTTGAGCCCGCGTGCCAGGGTGAGGTCAAGCACCAGCTCGTTTCTCAACGAAACCCGGTCGGCCTTGTCGAAGATATACGCCACCTCGCGGATACCCTCGATCCCTATCTCGGAAGACGCCAGCGCCTGTTTCAACTGTTCCAGTTTCTCGCGCGTGTTCCCGCTCAACTGCAAGAAGGGTTGCAGTTTCCGGATAGCTGTTTCCGAAATCCCGTTCGAGGCCAGTTCGTCGTTCACCTTCTCTAATCCTATCTTGTCGAGCTTGTCGATGGCGACGGTGATCGCGGTGATTTTGTCCGCCTCGCCGATCACTTCCGCGATGCCTGCGAGGATTTTACGGTTATTCAATTTGACCGATACGCGGATGTCCAGTCGAGCGAACACCTCATCGATGATCAGCATCAGTTCCACCTCGTTCAGCAGCGAATCGGAGCCCACGATGTCGGCGTCGCATTGAAAAAACTCGCGGTAGCGTCCTTTTTGCGGCCGGTCGGCCCGCCATACCGGTTGGATCTGGTATCGCTTGAACGGAAAGGTGACTTCGTTGCGGTGCATGACCACGTACCGGGCGAAGGGCACGGTGAGGTCGTACCTGAGCCCTTTCTCTGATATCTTGTGGGCGCTTTTGGCCGAATTGCCTTCATCGAGGTCCCCGGAGCTCAAGCTGGTCAAGAAGTTTCCCGAGTTGAGCACTTTAAACAGCAGTCGGTCTCCCTCTTCCCCGTACTTGCCCAGCAGGGTGGAAAGGGTTTCCATCGAGGGTGTTTCGATCTGTTGAAACCCGTGGAGGCGGTATACCTCTTTGATGGTGTCGAATATATAGTTTCGTTTCGCCATCTCCACCGGCGAAAAATCACGGGTACCCTTGGGTATGGAAGGTTTTTGCATCGTCATAAAAAAATTAATACGCGAAGATAATGAATTTTGCAGAGAGTTAATAGCAACAAAACGACGGATCCCGGGCCCACCTTTTATCGTGTAAAGCCCGGGACCCGGTATCTTTAGGGATAGGCACGCGTGACATGCCCGAAAAATCGTGCTACTGCCTGCCCCCGAAATTAAATACTACCGGGATAGCGGTCGGTACTCTAAGTAACGTGTTACCCACCGTTAGCTTGGGCCACAGCTTCACGGTTACCGATGTTTCATTGGGTGTGATGCCCAGGAACGCGCTCATCTCGTTGGTGACGCGTTGCTGCGAGTACCGGTTCATCAGGCTTTTGAGGTCGACGCTCACGGGGATCGAAACGAGGCTCGTCTGCCCCGGCTCGATACGGATAGGCACATCCATCTTTCCTTCCACGAACTCCATGTCGTTAATGAGGATCGCGTAATCGAGCGCGTCCAAGAAAGCCGCGTTGTTGTTGGGATTGGTCACGTCCATGTTGAGTGTCATGCTGAACGGGATGGTCTGTCGGGTGGATCCCCCCGCGAGCAACGTGGCAATGGATGCCAAGTTAGACACCGAGATACTTGACGCACTGCCGAGGTCGATTCCCGCCAAGTTGATATCTCTTAGTGAGTTATACCGGTACTCGCTTTGGGAAAGCTGGTAGGCTCCCCCGATCCGGTTCATTACATCGCAGCCGGTGAACAATAGGGCCACGATTAGGATAGAAAATACTTTCTTCATTTGATACTTTGTTTCATTTGATAGTTACCATGGTAGCCCCGTAGCCATACTCCTGAAAAGAGGCATCCTGGTAGTAACAGGAGGGGTAGTTTTTCTTTAATTCTTTGACGATGGCGTTCCGAAGCACCCCGTCGCCCTTCCCGTGGATAAATACCAGCTTGCGCTGCTTGTGGGGAAGGTGTTCTTTCATCGCCTCGTTGAACTTTTGCAGTTGATACTCCAAGATGGCCGCGTTGTCCATCCCCGCCGTCGTGTCCAGCAGCTGGTTGATATGAAGGTCGATTTCCACCACCGGCGCTTTTTCAGGCTTGTGCCCCACGCGCCTACGTGCCGGGGCATCGGCACGCCGCTTCTCCTTCATGGCTCGCTCCAAGTCACCCGC
>JBBACU010000186.1:0-4897 GCA_041656815.1 Proteiniphilum sp. | reverse complement strand
CATCGTGCCTAAAGAATAATAGTTTTGAGGTTATCAAGTGCAGAATAAAGATGCACGAATTTTTTCCGTCGGACCTCTTTCTCAGAAAAAGTGACCCGACGGATTTTTTTTATTTTTGCCAAATGTCCGCAAAGTCGTCCGGGTTTCTACGGAACTTTACGAGGATATACGGACAGGTAGGAAGTACCTTGTAATCGTGTTCACGGGCATATTTCACCATCTCGTCGAACAGCCTCCCCGCTATTCCCTGTCCCTCAAAGGGGGGGCGCACGCCTGTGTGATAGGCATCAAGAACACCGTCCTTTACCTGAAAATCGAGTTCCGCGATTAGCTTATCGTCCTGCTCTATATAAAAGCGTCCCTTGTTATCGTTGGTCTTACGTTGAATATCCATAATAAATACTTTTTCTGAATGGTTATTGACTCTTTTAATTCTCCGGTTAAACGTCCCGCTAGCTTATTTTGTTGACATTTATCCCTTATACGTGATTTGGAAGGGGACTATTTTTAGTATCTTTGGGGTGACGAATAACCGCAAAACAATAACTATTTTAAAACGATGAAACGATTTGCCCTTACATGCTTGTTAACGGTCCTGTTCGCCCGAGGACTCTTTTCGGCCACGGTGGATACCGTGAGCGTGTTCAGTGATAAAATGGACAAATATATCAAAGCAGTGGTGATCAAGCCGGAATCTTATAACGCGCAGGCCGCATTCCCGGTGCTATATTTGTTGCATGGTTACAGTGACCGCTACGATGGATGGGTGCAGAAAGCGCCGAACGTGAAGGAATTGTCGGATTATTACGGGATGATGATCGTATGTCCGGATGGGGCTTTCGGGAGCTGGTACTTGGACAGCCCAGTGGACTCATCGTTTCAATTCGAGACGTTCGTGTCGAAAGAACTGGTCTCGTGGATAGACAAAAATTACAATACGATCGATTCTCGGGAGGGGCGTGCCATCACCGGCTTAAGCATGGGAGGGCACGGCGGGTTATACCTCGGGTTCCGGAATCAGGACGTGTTTGGCGCGTGCGGGAGCATGAGTGGTGGAGTGGATATTCGTCCTTTTCCTAAGAACTGGGACTTGGCCAAACGGCTGGGGGAGCAAAGCGAACACCCCGAAAGGTGGGAGAAGCATACTGTTATGGGGCTTCTACACCTCCTAACCCCTGGCTCGTTGAGGATAGTAATTGATTGCGGCACGGACGATTTTTTCTACGAGGTAAACGAACGTTTGCATCGGGAATTGCTTTATCACAATATCCCCCACGATTATATCTCACGCCCCGGCGCGCATAACTGGGAGTACTGGAGCAACGCGATAAAATACCAAGTACTGTTCTTCCACGAGTATTTTAAATCCCGACAATAAAAACCTCGTCAAGATAAAAACCTTTCTCAGAAAAGTTCAATCAAACTTGCTTTTTCTTTCCACTTTTACTATATTTGCCAATATTTGTCAAGTCAAAATAGAGCAGATTGAAGTTGCTTTGGGATTGATGAAACTATGTAAAATCAAAAGATGCAGGTAAGTAAAACAATTGGAACAATATTGCGCGAATTAAGAAGTGAAAAAGGATTATTGCTTCGGGAAGTTGGCGCTGAACTCTCTATTGATCCGACTATCTTGAGTAAAATCGAACGAAACGAGCGTATGCCGACAAGGGAACAGGTAAAGGTGCTTGCCGATTTTTACAGAGAACAAAAGAATGAAGTGATCATCGCCTGGCTTTCAGATAAATTAGTAAATGAAGTACAAGATGAAGATCTGGCATTACAAGCAATACAGGTAGCAGAAGAAAAGGTCGCATATAAAATTAGCCGAAGATCCGATAAGAGTGAAATAATCAATCAGATAGTTGATTTTTTAAAAAAAGACGGGCGGGTGGAAAAAGCTTGGATATTTGGATCTTTTGCCAGAGGGGATGATAATGCGAATAGTGATGTTGATTTAATGATAAGGTATTCCGACAAAGCATCAGGAACTTTGTTGGACTATGCCGATATTCAATATCGTTTACAAAACCTTCTGCAAAAGAAAATAGATTTATCGGAAGAAGGTTATATAAAACCATTTGCGTGGAAGACCATTCAAAAAGATTTGAAGTTAATATATGGATGATCGCGGACTTACAAGTATAGAGCGGTTGAAGCATATTGCTGAAGCAATTTCCAACATTGAAAAATTCTGTAAAGACGTTGAAGAACAAAAGTTTTTGGACGATGAACAAATCAGTAGCAGCGTACTGTATCAGTTTATAGTAATTGGTGAAGCTATTCGCTTCGTGGATCCTGCAATCCTGAAAAAATATCCCTATACCTGGCATTTGCCCCGATCGTTCAGGAATTATGTAGCACATGAGTATTTTGGTGTCAATCTGAAACAGGTATATAAAACTGTAAAGCATATACTTCCTGAATTTAAAGAGATTATACAAAACATCATTGAGAGCGAAGATATATAAACACTCTTCTACCGACACGATTTCCCAATCTGTTCCATACCGGCAATAACACACAGATTGGACATGCGCAAGCGAGAAAATTTAACCTTAAAACAGGTGAAGCCTGCTCAAAAAACTGGACATTATGAGGCAATGACGAAGGAACTTGGCATTATTGTACTTGTACGATTTTTCCCGGTTTCACGTAAAAGATGTATCCCGATACGTTTTCGTATCCCATTTCCTGTATATGCTGTGTATAATACCGCACCTGACGGATGTATTTCGGATCTTCCGTCTCCCCGAACTTATAGTCGGCCACGATCACTTCCCCCTCGCCAATCATTACCCGGTCGGGCCGGCTGAACCGGGCGCGGGGGTGAAGCAGCTGCGTCTCGTTGAGCACGGTGTATTTCCCCGAGTACCAATCCGCAACCTCCGGGAGCGATAGGTAGCCGGTCAACTCTTCTGTCTTATTCTTTCGTTCCTCTTCGGGGAGTTCCCCCTCAAGTATCTTTTTTTCTACCGCGCGCGGGATGTCCGCGAGGGTCTTCACGTTGCTGATGATATCGTGCATCGTCCTTCCATAGTCACGCCGGCCGTCTTCGCTGAAGTAGCCGATGGAGTTGAGGCGAAGTTTCAACCGGTTGTCAAAGGAGTTGGAGTGCCATTGCCCGATGCCAGACGACCGCGTGGCAATCTTTTTCGAGGATTCATGCATCGAGGGGGAGCCGTACTCGAAGATCGACTCGTCGTCGCCCAACGTGAAATAGTCCGTCAGCGTCACCAGCTCACCGCGGCCATCGGGTGGGGGAGGAACGTCAGCGATACCTCTCCATAACAAGTCGGCCACGCTCCCGATGGTTTCTGGCTTGGCGGGCCTGGGAGCGAAGGCGATCAGCCGGTGCTTGGCGCGGGTAAACGCCACGTAGAGGAGGTTCAGGTTATCGATATAAGTAAACCGTTTCTCGTCGAGGTAGTCGTCCCGGAAAATCGTTCCTGCCAGTGCTCTCCCGTACTTCAACGGGACTACTCCAATCGCGTCGAACGGTGCCACGCGGGGTTTGCACCATATGATGTCGGTATGCGTGGGCGAATGGTCCACCCCCCAGTTCACGAAGGGCATGATCACGGCACCGAAGCCCAACCCCTTCGACTTGTGGATGGTGATCAACCGGATGGCATCCTGATCCTCGGGCGAGAAGAGTGCTTTCTTGCATCCTTTTTCGTCCCACCACTCCAGGAAGCTGTTCCGGTCTGCCGATGTGCCCGATTTGTACTTGAGGGCGAGGTCCAGGAACGCCTGGACGTAAGCGTATTCTTTTTCGCTGATCGCCCCGGAGGTGAGCGCGAAGAACCGTTCGATCATATCGTAGAACGGCATCACGGCCAGTTGGCTGATCTCTCCCTTGATCGCCCCCGGGAATTCGCCCGGGCTTTCTTCCCGGTATCCGCGCAGCGCCTCTTCGGGCGAGGAACCGTGATGATACCGGTAAAACTCGTAGATGGCTATCATGCGAAGCGTCTCGTCGTTCGGGCTCTGGAAATGCCGTAGCAGCGCGATCGCGGTTTTCACGCTTTGGGCACTGCTGATAAGCAGTGCCTCGTTGGAGATGATGTCGTACCGGTAGGGCGAGTCGGGATGTTGCTCCTTGTAGGCAAGAAGCGTCTCGGCCACCGATACCGCCTCGTGGTTCCAGCGTACCACGACAGCGATCTCGTTCAGCGTGAATCCCTGCTCTTGCAGTTTCTCGACTTCGCGAGGCAATCGCTCCAAGGCCTCCGCTTTCCAATCGGTTTCTTTGTCGTCTCTCAGGAAGGTGATCTTCACGTGTCCCTTGTCGTCCGGCTTGCCGGGAGCCACGTGTTGGTACGCGTCGGTATACGCATCGGTGATTTGCCGGCTATGGCGCGCGGCTGTTTCTTCTTTTCCGGCTTCCTCCGCGGCCGCGTTAAAATCGTCTTGGAGGTGACACGCGGCGTTCGTGAAAAAGGCGTTATTGAACCGGATTACCCGCGCGTCGCTTCGCCAGTTGGTATCCAGCAGGTGTTCCCGGATGCTATCGCGGTGGAAATCACGATTCACCTGCTCGCCCAGCAGTCGCCAGTCGGAGTTCCTGAACCGGTAGATACTCTGCTTCACGTCGCCCACGATCAGGTTGAAGTTGCCCGAGGCGAGGCTCTCCTCGATCAGGGGCCGGAAGTTCTCCCATTGCATGCGGGAGGTATCTTGGAACTCGTCCATCATGTAATGCTGAACACGGGTTCCCGTCTTCTCGTAGATAAAGGGCGAACCGGCCCCCCCGATCATCTCGTTAAGCAGTTCGGTAGTGTCGGAGAGGAACAAGGTGTTGTTCTCTTGCTGTAGTACGCGCAATCGTTGCTTTATATCGTTCAGGATCCCGAGCGTGTAATAATTTCGCAGGATGCTTTTCGCGCTGTTGTAG
>JBBACU010000185.1:0-4917 GCA_041656815.1 Proteiniphilum sp. | reverse complement strand
CCTTACCCGCGATCCACGTGCTTGGTTTAGCGGGAGATGAAGTTTATGGGAAATTTTTTCCGGAACGCGTCCTTAAACGAGATTAACGTCTCTGTCCGTGCTAAACCAAGAGGTTGCAACTCGTTATGAATGATGCGGAGCAGGTCTTTGTTATTCTTCGCGAACACTTTTATCAAAAGGTCATATTGGCCGGTAGTATAGTAGCATTCCACCACCTCGGGTATCTTCTCCAGTTCTTTCACCACGTGATCAAACGTGGAAGGCGAGGTAAGGAAGATACCCACGAAAGCACAAGCCTCGTATCCCAATTTTTCCGGGTCCACGATAAACTCAGAGCCCTTGACCACTCCCAAGTTGGTCAATTTTTGAACCCGCTGATGGATGGCGGCGCCCGACACGTTGCATTCTCTCGCTACTTCCAAAAAAGGAACACGCGCGTTATCCACGATAAGCTTGAGGATCTTCTCATCCAGTTCATCTAAATCATGATGTGCCATAGACCTACTTTTAATTTGTTACGAATAAGACGCTATTCCCGCAAAATTAATACAAATAACTCTTTTTATCCTATAAAAAAAGATAAAAGGACTATTTTAACGAGTGAATCACGAGCCCCGACCGCAACTTGGGTTCAAACCACGTGGTTTTCGGGGGCATGATATTGCCGGTATCCGCTATATTCATCAGTTGTTTCATGGAAACAGGATACAAGGCAAGGGCAAGGGCCATCTCGCCGCTATCTACCCTCTGCTTGAGCTCGTTTAGCCCCCGGATTCCTCCCACGAACTCAACGCGGGTGTCGCTGCGAAGATCCTTGATTCCCAAGATTTCGTCCAAGATAAGGTTCGAGGTAATGGTCACGTCGAGTTGGCCGATAGGGTCCGTGTCATCGAATGTGCCCGGTTTTGCCGTCACGTTGAACGACCGCCCATCCAAGTAGATGGAGAAGTTATGCAGGTTACGCGGTCTTTCAATCTCCGAGCCGGTCGGCTCCACCACGAAATGGTGTTCCAGTTTTTGAATAAACTCATCGGGAGTCAGCCCGTTCAGGTCCTTTACCACCCGGTTATAATCGATGATGGTTAACTGGTTATCCGGGAAACAAACCGCCATAAAGTAGTTATACTCTTCATCTCCCCGGTGATTGGGGTTATTTTTAGCCTTTTCCGCGCCCACCAAGGCCGCGGCCGCTGAACGATGGTGTCCATCGGCAATATACATTTCCGGCATCGTGGCAAAAGCTTCCGTCACGCGGCGGATATCGTCATCGTCAGAGACTAGCCAGAAGTGGTGCCCGACCCCGTCGACCGACACGAAATCATACTCCGGTTGCCGCGCCGTTACCGCACGAACAATCTCGTCAAGCTCGCTATTATACTTGTAAGCAAAAAACACCGGCTCGATGTTGGCGTCGGTCACCCGCACGTGCTTCATCCGGTCCTCTTCTTTATCGCGCCGTGTAAGCTCGTGTTTTTTAATTTTCCCGGTCATGTAATCATCCACGTGGGCGCCCACCACCAAACCGTATTGCGTCTTGCTGTTCATGGTTTGCGCGTAGACGTAATACATCTCCTTCTCGTCCTGTTCCAGCCAACCACTCTCCTGAAATAGCCGGAAATTTTCGGCAGCTTTCTTGTACACGTCCGGGTCATGCTCATCTTTTCCCGCCGGAAAGTCGATCTCCGGTTTAATGATCCTGTAGAGCGATTTCTCGTTTCCCTTGGCCTCCTCACGGGCTTCTTCGGAATTTAACACGTCGTACGGGCGTGAAGCCACTTCTTTCACGAACGCTATGGGCGGGCGAATGCCCTTAAAAGGTCTTACTACCATTTCAAGATTATTGTTTAAGGGGTTACTTCCCGCGAATTTACATGATTTTCTTTTGAAAACCGCATGCGCTGCAAAAATAACCGCTTCATTCGTGACCCGGGAAGCAATAAATTGGGTACATTTGTAGTATGCGCGGTCGCCTCGGCGTCGCTCTAGCAAGCTTGGCGCCACGCCCGGCTGTATACGCATTTGTCCGGATTCACCTATAACTGTTTCACGTTATACGCTAACTTATGATACAAATTCACGAAAGCAAACTTATCGAGGCCGCCGAAAAAGGGATGGACGAGTTCCTGAAACTATTTACCGATGCTTATCTTGAAGCGTTGGGCGGAGATATCACGCCCGACAACATGGATCGGCTCAACGGCTACCAGCATACCTTGCTCGCGCTCCGGTTCTTCACGGGGGAGATCAACGAAGGGGGATTCGTGCAACTGATCCAGAACGGTTACGGGGGATACCTCTTTAACAACCCGGTCGCGAAGGCATTACGGCTGATGGGCGCGAAAGGGCTATCCAAGATCCTTTACAAAGCCAAGGAGATTTACGATGCCCACCGGGAGGAGTTGGAAAGAGAGACCACCGAGGAGGAGTTCATGGCCATGTACGTTGATTTCGAGCAGTTCGACGAGTTGGAAGAGAAATTTTTCTATCTCGAAGAAGAAGAACTCGCCCTTATCGCACATTACGTGGACGAGCACCTGGAAGACTTCGCGGAGGTCATCAAGGAACAATAAGTTGCTCCTTCACGCACGTACCGTATATTTCCAGCGGGACTTGAATGTCTTGAGGGTATACCATCGCCGAGCAAAGGTAAAACAGCAAGTGTATCGTTAAGCGAGGCCTTCACGCATAATTATTCAGGTTTCTCGTGTATTCCTCTTCGCGTTACCAGGTTTTCGGCAATTGTAGCTCAACGGGCACGCATGAAGAGGAAGTATGATGCATTGCTCCTGTAGAGTATGGAAAAACAGCCGGATTTTCATTTAAAATCCGGCCCTCCACCCATCTTCTTTACCTTGTTTCAGGGAACCTTGGTTGATCATAGTCCGATGAACACGAACGGCTCTGTTTCAACGAAATGAGCGGATGCCTCGCCGGCGTATGTTTCGTTTTTGCTCACGCTAAGTCTCTTTGTCTTCGCGTTTTCGCTGAAGTCGATTTTTTTCAAATCCACCCAAAACGTATTTGGTGTTTTCGCCGTTTCGAAGTAATACACGAGGTTTTTTTGGTCGGATACCGTTCTCCACCGGGTAGATGAAATATTAGGCTCGGTGGGTGACGAGATACCGTACGGCACGGAACAATTCCGGATAACACTGAACACGCTGGCAACAGAGATACGCACGTCCGTGGTCTGGGGGATGGCATTGATATAATAGTGCGCCCTTACGTACCTGTCGGCTGCCCTGTTGGTGCCCGGCAACATGATGGTGCCCGGGACCCCTTCCCAATATTGATTAATGGCGAGCTGTTCCTCGTATACAGGGGAATTGGTCATTACCACGTACGATGGATCGTGATGGATTTGCAGCTTGCCCCCGATGTACTCGAAGATAGCGTTATCCCCGGTCGCGTCTGAAAGGGAAAGATGCAGGGTAGTGAATTTCTCTGTTCCGGGGATAAAATCAGAAACCACCACGAACTCCTCTTTTTGCAGTTCTTCCACGGCTTCGTCCACCGTTGCAAAATTATCCAGCACATACTGCGCCCACGCGGCAATGGTAACGCCCTGTCTTGACCCGTCTTTGTCGAATGCAGGATATTCGCTCTCTACCAACCAAAGGATATTAGCCACCAGTCCTTTTTCGTTGATCCCATCGGTCGTGGCGATATCCCACGCGCTGGTTATAACACTTCCGTACTTCGAAGTCCATTTCAGCGACATGTCGCCCACGTTCCCGGACCGCTCCAACCCCTTGGGGAATATCCAGAGATTGGGGTCAATCTCATCTTTCCAGTCCATGGACCGGGCAGTGATGATGGTGTTTTCCGGCCCTTTGTACACCACTCTTGAGCAAGCATCTACATGTTGAAGGGGGATCCATAGCATCGCAAGGATTAGCACGGCCATGGTCTTGAGAAAATTACATTTTTTCATTTGTTAAGATTTTTTAATTAATACCCGCAACAGGTTTCGGTATCGCAAATATATACAAAAATTTCAATGAAAAAATTTAAACGCGTTAAAACACGGTGTTTTCGAATAGTATTTTTTATTTTTCTGGAAGAGGGCTTCGATTTCTTGAATGTAACCAAAGCTGCAAGACACCTGGGGATGAGCCCATCCATCTCAATAAATGTGTCACCATTTGTCTTGCTAATTTAGGAGCTCACCAAATTTGGAGTTCACCGAAAAGGTAAAGATTTGTATTATTGTTTTCCCATATAGAAAAAGCACCTACCAGAAAGTACTGATAAGTGCTTAATAATCAACGTCGGGGTGGCGGGATTCGAACTCGCGACCCCCTGCTCCCAAAGCAGGTACACTAACCGGACTGTGCTACACCCCGAAAATTTGCGAATTGGTTTTAAATTGTAAGCCGATTCTAAACTGCGAATTGATTTGTAAAACCGGATGCAAAAATACTATTAATTTTGGATAACCCCAAACTTCCCGCCAATTTCATACGATTAATTCATTTTTTACACTATGGTGTATGGAACTCGCTTTAATCATGTACTTGTGTGAGAACAATTCTCATGCTCGTTTCATACGATTAAAATTATTTATTTTCAAAGGTGTCATATTATAGCTACTCTAGAGCTACTCTATTAAATATATAAGGAGGAACCGGGCTTGTATCGGCGGAAAATCGGCTATTTTTCCGGTTTCACGTGCAATTCACACGAGATATTCGTACATTTGCACTCGTATTTCATTCTCAACAACAAATATTCTATGTACAGAAGCAACACTTGCGGCGAGCTTCGCCTGGCAGACGTGAACAAGGAGGTGACATTAAGCGGCTGGGTCTCCAAGATCCGCAAAATGGGAGGGATGACCTTTATCGACCTGCGTGACCGGTACGGCATTACCCAATTATCGTTCAACCAAGAAGTGGATCACGAACTGTGTGAACA
>JBBACU010000184.1:0-4922 GCA_041656815.1 Proteiniphilum sp. | reverse complement strand
GTCGGACACTATTTCTTTGCAGACTTTTTCTTCGCTCGGCATAATCAAAACAAGTTTTAATCCTGCCCTCGCTTATCGAAAAAGTTCTCGCCATGGCAAATCCAAACAAGTTTGACTTTGCCCACCTGGCTAATCGAAATAGTTCCTGTCGGAACACTATTTTTTTAAATAGCGCCCCTTAAATTGAACGGGTACCTTGCCTGGTATTCCTGAAACCTCGCCGGGCCGGAAAGCCCGCCGGGAAAAGAATCCAAGCCCTTGTACTCTGTTTTGTCTATAAAAAACGTGTATGTAAATATCTTAAAGATCGCTCTCGTTCGCTTTAAAGGAGGAGGAAACTAAACTGGCTTCCTTTCCAAAAGCGGGTGCAAAGATAGAAACTTTTTTTTAAACACCAAAATTTTTGGCGACTTTTTTTTAAAACTTTTTCTCACACCTGAATTCGAGATAAATTCAAAATTCCCATCCTCATGTTCATTATCGCTTTAATGACCTTTTCTGAAGAAAGGACTGCAAAGATAGCAGTTTTTTATAATACTCTCCAAATATTTCAACCGATTTTTGATAAAAATTTCGGTTGCCTTGGAACCTGAAAGGAGGCACAGGACTGCAATTCGCTCAACGTGATGTTCTTAATCTTAAATCCTGTCGCGGTAAATATTCCACGGGTAATAGTATACATCTCGGCAATATACCCGATGATGAATCGCACCCGTGGCCACCCACGCTTTCATGTCACAGCTGCCCTCGGCAAGGTGCCCGCTCCGGCACGGCGCCCCTGTTTAATAGACCAGAATATGGGAGCTGGTGGTGATGGCCGGTATTACCGCGAAGTTTATGCGGTCCCCGTCACGCTCCACCTCTATATTAATGGTAACAGGCGTATTCCAGTCGATATACTGGTTAAAATTAAACAGGTAAGAGAAAGCGGCGTTGTACCGGCGCGTATTGGAAATAGCTTCCGACACCTCCCGGTAATTCGACACGTCCCAGAACATACACTCTTTAAACCCGTTGGAATCGGTATACCGGGTGTTCTTGTCCCTGAACTTCATTGTCTCGGCAAGAAAGCGACGGTACCCTTCGGTGAGCGAACGCGACGTGTGGTTAAATTCATGTCCCTGGATATTTACTACCACGTCGCCCGGCCGTATGCCCGCGGTAGCGGCGGGTGAACCGGGATCCACGGAAACCACCGTCTTCAGGTCGTTCATATCGTACCCGATACCGGTGTAATTGTATTTCAGGTGCTTCACCTGGTAGGTGCCGAACGATTCGTTTCCCGGGTATGGGAATTTCATCAACAGGAGCGGGAGGTTCATCTCCAAGTAGTCGAGCAAGGTATAGTAAGCACTCACCCGTTCTTTCACTTCGCTTTCCCAGATTAACGTCGGCTCGCCTGCCTCCATGAACCGGCGGTCGTAGAAGCGATACCCGAATTCCAGATCGTACGCGATGTCATCCACCCGCACTGCCTCGGAGGGGTTGTACAAGGGCACCTGCACCGTACGGTGATTCCGGGTGTCATACCTCCATACCGGTTGATAACTCCCGTAGGTGGGTGAATCGGTCTTGAACATCGGGTTATTCTGGAACCCATAATAGGTCTGGATAACAAAATCGGGATCGCCCGGCCTATATTGCAGCCCCATCTCCGTGAGCGCCCGAATAAAGATGGCGTTCACCCGCTCGTCGATCTCCCGGGTGCTTTCATCAGACGGGGCAAACGCGAAAGAGCGGTAGTTATGGAAGAGGGCATTTTCGTTTGCCTTGGTCGTCACCGGCATAAGAAAGCGTCGGTCCTGCACGTCTTCCAGGCTGTAGAAAGCAAACACCGGTGCCAGCTGGGCTTCGTTGATCGCGCTGCTGTAGCGGCAGTCTTTCGAGAAAGTCATCTCTTTAAAAGCATGTTCGAAATTACGGATAGCGATCGTCATCTCTGTATCGTGCAAATCAAACCAGGACATCACGGTTTGATAAGCCTTCTGGTACGTACCGTTTTTGTTGACAGAAAGAATGATATCGTTCAATTTCAACCCGGCCCTCTCCGCGGGCGAACCGGGCGTGATGTCCACGATTACCGGCTCTTTATATCCCCAGTTTTTATTTTCACTGATCTCGAAAGTGAAACCCAAGCCACATGTTATAGACGGGCTTCCCGTCAACGCCTCTCCCGTCAAAGAGAAGAGGATAAGAAAAACAGTCAGAACTCGCTTCATAGTGTAAATATGATTGATAAACGCACAAAGATATGCTTTTTTTAAGAGTATTGATTGAAAAACCGTCACTTTTCACACCCTCTAAAACAGGTTAAGCAGGTTGACTTATGCCAGGGTTCTATTTTCCACGATTGTCATTTTAAGGGGGAAATAGGCCCAATTCTATGCAATTTCCTTACCTTTGTCGAAAGCAATTTACATTAATCCACCCGGAATGTTACGCATTATTAAAAACGATCCTTGGCTAACGCCTTATACCCAAGCAATCGAGGGGCGGCATCGCTTTTACCAAAAGCGGCTTTCTGACCTCACGCGAGGAGGCGAGATCACCCTGTCGGAGTTTGCCACCGGCTACCTCTATTTCGGGCTGCATAAAACTCCCGAGGGGTGGGTGCTCCGCGAATGGGCGCCCAACGCTACCGAGATATTCCTCGTGGGCACCTTCAACCACTGGCAGCGTCTGGAGGCTTACCGCTTGAAACGACTGGAGAACGGGGTGTGGGAGGTGAAGGTTCCTCTTGACCGGATCCGCCACGAAGACCTCTACAAGCTACACGTGGCTTGGAGCGGCGGGTCGGGGGAGCGAATCCCCGCATGGTGCCGGCGGGTGGTGCAAGACCCGGTCACGCTGGTCTTTAGCGCCCAAGTATGGGAACCGGAAAAGAATTACCGGTTCAAGCAAACTCATTTTATACCCGACACCTCGCCCCTTCTTATATACGAGACCCACGTGGGCATGTCTACCCAAGATGAACGAGTGGGAACCTATAACGAGTTCAGGGAGCACGTCCTTCCGCGGGTGAAGGAGAACGGGTACAACGCGATACAGGTCATGGCCATCCAAGAGCACCCCTACTACGGGTCGTTCGGGTACCATGTCTCCAACTTTTTTGCGCCCTCGTCACGCTTCGGAACCCCCGAGGAGCTGAAAGCGCTGATCGATGCCGCGCACGAAATGGGCATCGCGGTCATCATGGATATTGTCCATTCCCACGCCGTGAAAAACGAGGCCGAGGGGATTGCCCGTATCGACGGCACGCGCGATCTCTACTTTCACAGCGACCCTGCCCGGCGCAACCATGCCGCATGGGATTCACTTTGCTTCGACTACGGCAAGGACGAGGTGCTTCACTTCCTGCTTTCCAACTGCAAGTACTGGCTAGAGGAATTCCGGTTTGATGGCTTCCGGTTCGACGGGGTGACCTCCATGATCTACTTGAGCCACGGCTTGGGAGAGTCGTTCACCGAGTACGGCGATTACTATAACGCGGGACAGGATGGCGATGCCATCTGCTACCTCACCTTGGCCAACCAACTGATTCACGAAGTGAATCCTCGCGCCATCACCATCGCCGAAGAGGTGAGCGGGATGCCAGGGCTGGCACTCGATATTGAATCGGGCGGCTACGGGTTCGACTACCGCATGGCAATGAATATACCGGACTACTGGATCAAGATTATCAAAGAAAAAAAAGACGAGGAATGGTCCCCCTCCTCCATCTGGTGGGAGACAACCAACCGACGGGCCGATGAAAAGACCATCTCCTATGCCGAGAGCCACGACCAGGCACTGGTGGGCGACAAGACCATTATCTTCCGGCTGATCGATGCCGATATGTACTGGTTCATGTCGAAATGGCATGAGAGCTCTGCCAAGGTAGACCGGGGCATTGCCCTGCACAAGATGATCCGGCTGGTCACTGCCACCACCATCAACGGCGGCTACCTCACCTTCATGGGCAACGAATTTGGACACCCCGAGTGGGTGGATTTCCCGCGAGAAGGGAACAACTGGTCGCATAAGTACGCTCGCCGCCAATGGCAGCTGGCCGAAGACAGCAATCTCAAATACCACTACCTGGGGGATTTCGACCGGGCAATGATTGCCCTTATCAACTCGGTCCCCAACTTTCAGTCGACACCCCTCGTGAAGGCATGGGACAAGGAGGAGGATATTGTTCTGGCCTACCTTCGCAGCGACCTCCTTTTCGTGTATAATTTTCACCCTAAAAAATCGTACAGCGATTATGGCATCTTGGTGCCCCAAGGAGAATACCGGGTAGTGCTTGACACCGACGACGCGGCTTTCGGGGGATTCGGGCGAAACGACGCTGCCATCCACCATTTCACGCACCACGACACGCTTTACGCGAAAGAAGACAAGGGGTGGCTCAAGTTATACCTGCCAGCGAGAACCGCCATGGTAATGAAAAAAATAGATACTCAATAATATACAGAAACAATATGAATTCATCAACAACACTTTACCCGCTAAAATTTCAACCCATACTCAAACCCATCATCTGGGGCGGATCGGAGATATGCCGGTTCAAGAATATCCAGCCGGAACGGGACGGCATTGGAGAAAGCTGGGAGATCTCAGGCGTGAAAGGAAGCGTCTCGGTAGTCGCCAACGGACCACTCGACGGCACCACGCTGGACGAACTGATCGCGGAGTACAAGGGAGCATTGGTGGGGGAAAGCGTGTACGAGCGGTTCGGCAATACATTCCCGCTCCTTATAAAATTTATTGACGCGAACGATGACCTATCCATACAGGTGCATCCCGATGACAAATTGGCCAAAGAACGGCACGACTCGTTCGGGAAAACCGAAATGTGGTACGTGGTGAAAGCGGCTCCCGGAGCCTTTTTGTATTCGGGCTTTGAACAACAGATAACCCCGGAAGAGTACGTGACCAGG
>JBBACU010000183.1:0-4940 GCA_041656815.1 Proteiniphilum sp. | reverse complement strand
AGATACGGGACGATATAGGCAACTATATCACCAGTACACTTGAATTAGGAAAACTGGAAATCTACGAGAAAATTAGTTTGGGCACATCCATCGTTACCTATGGTTTACTTCTTTCGGGTGTGGGCCTCATAACACTCCTGTTTATTCTTATCACTGTCGCACTTTACTTGAACGAACTATTCCAAAGCTCGTGGATGGGATTCGCCCTCGTGTCGGCATTCGCTTTCCTCGTATTGCTTATTTTGCTCATGGTTAAAAAGCCGCTTAAGAAAAAGTGCACCAACAACGTGGTGCGTTTTCTGATGGCTCAAGATGATAAAGACGACAAAAACAACAAAAGATGAGTACGTATAAGCTATCTCCACTGGAAGAGTTACGTTTGGAAAAAAAGCGTTACAATGAGCAGCGCACGATCGTGAGCCAACGCCTCTCCTATCAACTGCAGTACCTAAATGATAACTGGGGAACGATGCTCACTAAAGGAGTAACCTCGTCGATCCGAACCAAACTATCGGAGACGGTTGACAACCTGTCGAGCGGCTCTACCGCCGTGACTCCGTTTGTAACGAAAAGGGTGAATCCTTGGCTGAACAACACGGCAATGAATATTATCATGTCGAATCTGCCGCTTATAGGATCGTTGACCTGGAGAGTGACAAAACCGGCTCTTTTAGCATTTGCTGCTAAAAAGGCCACGTCCATGCTGTTCCGAAGAAAAAAGAAAAAGGGCTAAAAAACGTTTACTCTCACGAGCTCATCATTTGAATGATTACACGGGCGACCTGTGGACGGTACTTACACCGTCCACTTTTGCTATCTTGGCACAGAGTTGGTTCACCTCTTCCGCACTATGAACGTGCAGGTTAAAAACCCCCTCGAATATACCATCTTTCGTAGACACATTCACGCTTTGGATATTGACCATCATCCCATCTGTTAGTTTCGACAGGATACTACTCAGGATACCGATGCGGTCGATACCGGTAAAAACTATCGATGCCAAGAAGGAATACTGCCGGTAATCGCCCCAGGCCACTTCGATAACCCGGTCCCCAAAATTGGATTTTAATTTTAGCCCGGTCTGGCAGGCACGTTTATGCACCTCCACCTCCTCTTTTTCAGTAATGTACCCGAACACGTCGTCGCCCGGAAGCGGATTGCAACATAACGGCACGACAAAATTTTTCCGGAAATTGGACTCGGTTAACGAGTAAACCGATTTCCGATCGACCTTCGGTGTCGGAGGCATCATCGGGATAGGAACGGAAGAGGGCTCATCCCCTACCCCCTTGGAAGCCTCTTTCGAATTTTTAATTTCGGGTCCTTTTTTGATGGCGTTCATCGCCTGCTTCACGTATCGTACAAACAGGTTGTCTTGCTTGTCCGGTTCCGCGGATTTTATTTTCTGGAATGCTTCCTTGTTATCAGGCAGGACAACCTCGTTACTCCCGATCAAGTAATACAAGTCTTCCTTGTTCTCGGCTTTATACAAGTGGAGGATTTTATTGAAGACAGTGTTATCGATGGGCTCGTTATCAAACAGCTCGTCTAACACCTTCTTTCCCTTATCTCCCACGCGGCGGCGTTGTCGACGCAGCGATGCTTCGATCTTTGTTCTGGCTTTGGCGGTCGTCACGAAGTTGAGCCATTCCGGCTGTGGTTGCACTGATTGGGAGGTGAGTATCTCCACTTGGTCGCCGCTCCCCAGCTTCTGGCTCAACGGCACCAGCGTGTGGTTCACCTTGGCGCCCAGGCAGTGATCGCCCACCCGGGTATGGATGGTGTATGCGAAATCAAGGGCAGTGGCCCCTTGCGGGAGTGTTTTAATTTCTCCTTTGGGGGTAAACACAAATATCTCCGACGAGAAGAGGTTCATCTTCACCGTGTCAAGGAAATCGATCGCGTTCGGGTTGGGGTTGGCCAGTACCTCTTGGATCGTCTTCAGCCATTTATCCAGTTCATTGTCCTCTTCGATGCGGCTCTCCTTGTATTTCCAATGGGCGGCAAACCCCTTTTCCGCGATGTCGTCCATCCGGCGGCTACGGATCTGTATCTCGATCCATTTGCCGTCAGGGCCCATCACGGTAAGGTGAAGTGCCTGGTAACCGTTCGCCTTGGGGTGGCTCACCCAATCCCGTATCCGGTCGGGCCGCAGCTTGTAAATATCGGTGATCGCGGAGTAGATGTCCCAACACTGCTTCTTCTCGTCCAGCCCGGGCGAGAGCTCGAAGATAATCCGCACTGCGAACAGGTCGTACACCTCGTTGAACTCGATTCCCTTGGTCTGCATCTTGTTCCAGATAGAATAGACCGATTTCACGCGGGCCCGCATCTCGTAATCAATCTCCATCCTATCGAGCGCCTTCACCACGGGAACCGCGAAGTTTTCATATATCTTATTCCGTTCCGGGGCGCTCTCCTCAATCTTACGGGTGAGGTCGGCAAACACTTCAGGGTGCTCGTACTTGAAACAGAGTTCTTCCAGCTCTGTCTTAATGGCAAACAGCCCCAGCCTATGTGCCAGCGGGGCATAAATATAGAGGGTTTCGCCGGTTATCTTGAACTGCTTCGCCGTAGCCATCGAGGAGAGGGTGCGCATGTTGTGGAGCCGGTCGGCTATCTTGATCAAGATCACCCGGATATCCTCGGACATGGTTAACAGCAATTTGCGGAAATTCTCCGCTTGTGTGGAGACATCCTCGCCAAACATGCCGCTCGATATCTTGGTTAAACCGTCCACGATCTGCGCGATCTTATCCCCAAAAAGCGCGCGGATATCTTCCACGGTATAATCGGTGTCCTCCACCACGTCGTGCAGCAGGGAGGCCGAGATCGAGGTCGAACCCAGCCCCATCTCACGAGAGACAATACGAGCCACCGCCAGCGGATGCATGATATACGGCTCACCCGAACGGCGACGGGCCCCTTTGTGCGCCTCTTTCGCCATGTTAAAAGCGCGGGTGATGATATCCACCTTCCGCCGGTGATTGGAGTTAAGGTAATCGTTCAACAATCCCTGGAACTCCTCTTCGATCATCCGATCCTCTTCACTCATCTTCTGTTCGTCACTCATGTACCCTTAGACCTTTTATATATCCACGCGTTTAATGCTCCCGCGCGCTTTCATGCCCTTGCTGTAAAATAGAGACGAAATTACGAAAAATCCAGATATAAATGAATTACTTGAACAAAAAGTATCTAACTTTGTTCTTTCATGTGACAGGGGTGCCCATAACCACGGGCTGAGATCATACCCAAATTACCTGATCCGGATAATGCCGGCGGAGGGAATGAAAAGTAAATGCGCAATCCCGCGAACTTTTCAGGTATATATCTTACTCAATTCCCCTTTTTTATTTCACTCACCCGATGAACAACGCTAGCCGTGTTGTTCGTCATAAAACGTATGTAAAATGAAAAAGGCTTTTTTATTGCCGGCAATCATGCTGGCATTAGGTTATCAATTACAAGCAAGCGAGGTTAGCAGCGACAGCCTCGATCACATTCAATTAGAAGAGGTGATTGTGTCAGGAACACGTGCTGGACTACAGACACCGGTATCTTACACTAACATCTCTGCTTCGGAAATTCAAAAACAGAACGCGGCGCGCAACATCCCCGCGATCTTGCAAAACACGCCATCGCTGGTGGCCTTCACCGAAGACGGCCTGGGCGTGGGCAATACTTACTTCCGGATCCGGGGGACAGATGCTACACGTATCAACGTGACGCTTAACGGGATGCCACTGAACAATCCCGAAACACAAGAGGTGTTCTGGGTGAACTTGCCCGACCTCTCAAACTCCCTACAAAACATCCAGATACAACGTGGAGTAGGAACCTCCACCAACGGAGCGGGAGCATTCGGTGCTTCCATCTCTCTCCAGACCACGGGTGCCCAATCGGAGGCATACGGTGAAGCATCTACCGCCGTGGGGAGCTACGGGACCTTCCTTTCCAATATCGCGGCAGGAACCGGTATCCTCGATAACGGCTTGTCGTTCGACGCTCGCTTTTCGAGGGTGTTTGGTGAAGGGTACGTCCGGAACGGGAAAGTGAATCACACCAACTTCTACGCGGCGTTATCGCACTATACCGACCGTCAACTGATCCGACTGAGCTACCTCAAAGGGGTTCAACATACCGGCATCACCTGGGAAGGGGTGTCGGAAGAACAGATGCAAGACGAGGAGTATGGCCGCCAATACAACCCGGCAGGGGAGTATTATGACGACGCGGGCAACCGCCTCTATTACGATAACGAGACGGACAATTACTACTCTGATATCGTGCAGCTCACCCTTAGCCGCGAACTGAACCGGCGACTCGTGCTCAACGCCGGGTTAAGCTACAACTACGGGTACGGTTATTACGAGAACTACCGATATAACCGACGCTACTCCGATTTTGGATTGGAGCCACAAACCATTGGCGACAGCACGCACACGCGCACCGATTTCGTCCGTCAAAAGATGATGGAAAACGACTTTTACGTCGCCAACGTGGGCCTTAATTATATCGATGGACCGTGGAAACTCACCTTTGGTGGAATGTACAGCTACTACGATGGCGATCACTTCGGGAAACTCCCATGGATCAAGCATTCGGCCAATATACCGGCAAACTACGAGTGGTACTTTAATGTAGGAAGGAAGTCGGAGCTCAACTTTTTCACCAAAGCGGAGTACCAGCTGAACCAAAAGCTTTCGCTCTTCGGGGATCTGCAATACCGCCATATCGATTACCGCTTTAGCGGGACGGACGACGACCTGATGGACCTGACGGGCGACTTCACCTACGACTTCTTCAATCCCAAGGCGGGATTGTCGTTCCGATTGAACGACCGCAACCGACTCTACGCCTCCGCGGCAGTGGGGCAACGCGAACCGCTGCGGGCCGACTTGAAGGATGGAATCAAAGGAGGAGGGGTAAACCCCATC
>JBBACU010000182.1:0-4987 GCA_041656815.1 Proteiniphilum sp. | reverse complement strand
CACCCTGTCCGACACGTTCGACGGCCGGCTGGTGAACCCCGGACACGGGATCGAGGCGATGTGGTTTATCATGGACTTGGGAGTGAGATTACAAAGGCCGGGACTCATAGAGAAAGCGGTGGAAACCACCCTGAAAACGATTGAGTACGGCTGGGACAAAAAGCACGGCGGCATTTTCTATTTTATGGATCGGGAGGGGCATCCCCCTCAACAACTGGAATGGGACCAAAAGCTTTGGTGGGTACACATGGAAACGTTGATCTCCTTGCTTAAAGGATATCAACTGACGGGTTCCGAACCGTGCCTCCAATGGTTCCAGAAAGTACATGAATATACTTGGAACCACTTCAAAGACCCGGAACACCCCGAATGGTGGGGCTACCTGAACCGGCAAGGGGAGGTACTCCTCGACCTGAAAGGCGGGAAATGGAAAGGGTGCTTCCACGTGCCGAGGGGCTTGTATCAGTGCTGGAAAACACTGGAGGAAATCGACAGGATGGTGAATAAGGTATTGACACCAAGAGAAGAACGGCTATGAGGGCGATAGACAAAAGATGAAATAATGAAATCAGTGGTGAATCGAGCATGATGATCATTACACCGGTTCAAATGATTAATAGTAGGGTCCCGCGCATTATTATATATAAAAAATAAATTAATCGAATGAAAATACAAAAAAACAGGCGCGGTTTCCTGCGGGACCTCACAATAGGTTCAGTGGGTTTTATGGCGGCACACGCCTTAAGCGGATGCAGCTCTGATGCGAACCATCCAGATGGGGCACTCGAAGGGATTCTGGACGGTTCCCTGACTGACGACCAGTTCAGATCGGAAGGAGCCTTCAAAGGAATGCCTATCCATGCGACGTTTCTGGATGAAGTGAGCTGGGATATCCCCCATCAGAACTGGGGTGTAAAAGAATGGGACGCCGACTTTAAGGCAATGAAGTCCATCGGGATAAACACGGTAGTGATGATCCGTGCCGGATTAGGATGGTGGGTCGCGTCCCCCTTTAAAAGCATCTTGGAGACTGAAGATGTTTACTATCCGCCGATGGATCTGACAGAAATGTTTTTGACGTTAGCAGACAAACATCAAATGAATTTCTTTTTCGGCATGTATGATTCGGGTAGATATTGGATCGACGGGGAATTTCAGAAAGAGATTGATTTGAATCTAAAGCTGATAGATGAAGTATGGGAAAAATATGGCCATCATGAATCATTTAAAGGGTGGTATCTCTCCCAAGAAATTAGTCGCAGGACAAAAAACATGTCAAAAATCTACGCGGAAGTAGGAAAGCACGCGAAAGCTGTTTCCAATAATTTAACAACATTGGTATCACCCTATATACATGGAGTCAAGACAGACCAAGTGATGAGTGGTGAGCGTGCCATCACCGTGGAAGAGCACGAAAAAGAGTGGAACGACATCCTCTCTAATGTGGAAGGCGCGGTAGATATTCTGGCATTTCAGGATGGGCAGGTTGACTATCACGAGCTGCCGGAATACCTCGTGTCAAACAAAAAAATGGCAGATGCACATGGCATGCGCTGTTGGACTAACTTGGAATCATTCGACAGGGATATGCCCATCCGATTTTTACCAATAAAGTGGGAAAAAATGTTGCTTAAACTGGAAGCCGCGCGAATAGCGGGCATGGAAGATGTAATCACGTTCGAGTTTTCTCACTTTATGAGTCCAAACTCAACGTACCCGCAAGCGGGACACTTATACGAAAGATACAGAAATCATTTTAATCTTTAACAATTGTCAATTTAAAAAATCAAACTTAATGAAAAGTAACGAACATTTTTCAAAATGGAGCTTTTTTATTGAACAAGGGCGGTGTAAATCAATTACTCCTGCCGAAGGAAAGAAAAGCCCAACCTTAGTGAAGAATAGATCCCTTCAATATCTATTCTTGTCGTTATTCCTTTTCACTTCCACCTTCATGTTTGCACAGGTCGGCGTTAGGGGAAAAGTGATCGATGCGACGGGCGAATCGTTAATTGGTGTGAACGTAGTTATTAAAAATACCAGCCAAGGCACTGTAACTGATATTGATGGTGATTTTTTGCTGCAAGTCCCCTCTTTAAATAGTGTACTTGTCTTTTCCTATGTTGGTTATGCCGAATTAGAAGTTCCGCTCAACGGAAGGAATTGGGTCGAGGTTACCATGTCGCAAGACACGGAGTTACTGGATGAAATTGTTGTCGTGGGATACGGCACCCAACGAAGGGCAAGCGTGACCGGCGCGGTGTCCACGTTATCCAATACCGAAATCATCAGGGCACCGGTCGTGGGCGTTACAAACGTTCTTGGGGCCAGGGTAGCGGGGGTGACCATGCTCCAGCAATCCGGCCAGCCCGGGCAGGATGCCGCCTCCCTATTGGTAAGAGGCGAGGGGGCCACCTATATTGTTGATGGAATTCAAAGGAGCATCAATGAAATAGACCCCAACGACATTGAATCCATCTCAATCCTGAAAGACGCGACCTCCGCTTCGGTGTACGGTTTGAATGCCACCTCCGTAATTATTGTAACCACAAAAAGAGGAAAAGACGGCAGGTTGGGCATCAGCTATAATGGGTCTTACGGTATAAGCCAGAATGCCAACCAACTGGAGTGGCTGGATGGGCCCGGGTACGCGTACTGGTACAACATGGCACGCGAATTAGACGGGGATGAACCGGTATTCACGTCGGAACAGGTAGAAAAAATGAGGTTAGGCACGGATGGTTGGGGGAATACCAATTGGTACAAAGAGGTATTCGGGATCGGCTCCACGATGAATCACAGTGTAAACGCGACGGGCGGTACCGAAAAAGTGAAATTCTTCTCCTCGGTTGGAGCATTTCAACAAAAAGGGAACGTGGAAAAATTCAATTACACCCGCTACAACGTGAGAGCGAACATCGACGCGGAATTGACGGATAACCTCACCATGGTGATGGATATAGCGGGGAGGCTTGATGAACACGACAGGCCTCATTTTTCAGCGAACCCGAATGATTGGCACAATATCCCGCAACAAGCGGTTCGCGCGCTCCCGTATGTACCCTTGAAGACAACGGATGGCGATGGCAGGGAATATTACACCTCAACCAATACCGCGTCATCACCTGTTAGCCCTATCTCGGCCATTCACGAGTCGGGCTATCGCCGCACGAAAAACACGACCATTCAATCGAATTTTTCTTTGAATTATACCGTTCCATGGCTCGAGGGGCTTAGTTTTAAATTCATGGGTGCTTACGACAAATTTTTCCAGTTCAACAAGCAACTGGCTATACCTTACAAAACGCTCCTCGCTGCCTTGCCGAACACTTCCACCGATCAAATTAACTATAATATCTTTACGCATAATTCGGGAAATACCTCTCTGACCGAAAGCGGCCATAGCGCCACGGACGTGGTTACTCAGTCGAGTTTCACGTTTGACAGAGCCTTCGGCCTGCACAAAGTCAATTTACTGGGACTTGCCGAAACCCGTAACTCGTTCAGCAATACATTGGGAGCAACCGGATACGGGCTTGATTTCCTGGATCTGGACGAATTAGATTTAATAACAAATACAACGGGAAGTGGCGAGGAAAGAATCCCTACTATTTCCGGCAAAAGCGCTCAATCACGGTTGATCGGGTTCGTGGGTCGTCTCAATTATGAGTACGATGACAGGTACATGTTCGAGGCGTCGTTACGCCGTGACGGGAGTTACCTGTTTAGCGGCATGGCCGGTTCCCAGTGGGTAAACCTCCCCGCCGCGTCAGCCGGTTGGAGAATGAACAACGAGGATTGGTTTTATGCCAACTGGATCGACAACCTGAAGCTTCGCGGAGGGATAGGGAAAACCGCCACTTCGGCAGTAAACGCGTTTCAATACCTTAACTTAATGACCCTTTCGGCGAACGCGGTGATACTGGGTAACCAGCGTCAGAGCATGATTTACTCGGGAACATTGGGGAATCCCTATCTCTCTTGGGCAAAAGCGATCACCTATAATATGGGTGTTGAGTTTATGGCATGGCGAGGATTGCTCGGGGTTGAATTCGACCTGTTTTATAAATACCAGTACGATCTTCTGGGGAGTATCGGCGGCTCGTATCCCCCATCGATGGGAGGTTATTTTTTCAGTACCGACAATGTCAACAAGATCGATTATAGAGGATTCGATTTTACCGTCACCCATAACAACCGGATCGGGGATTTCAACTACGGGGTGAAATGGATAGGCACGCTGGCATTTCGCAGGTGGTTATATTACGCCGGGGATTCCGAGAACACGCCCGACTACATGAAACTCACGGGCAAAGAGGTAGGGTCTCAACTTGGTTTTATCGCTGAAGGATTGTTCCAGTCGCAAGAAGAAATTGACAACTCTCCCACCATTTCCGGTTCCGGGGTTCTTCCTGGTTATATCAAGTATAAAGACCGGAACGGGGATGGAAAGATCTCCTACGCGCAGGATATGGGGTACGTGGGCAAAAGCCCTTACTCCAGGTTCCAGACTTCGTTGAACCTAAACGGTAGTTGGAAAGGATTTGACTTTGACATGCTGTGGCAATCCGGGCTGGGAAGAACGGTTGCCCTAACAGGAGTGTATACCTCTCCCGGATCGGAAGGGATCATGGACAATACCGCCTTTACAAGGCTATTCTACCACGGGGGTAATTCTCCCCGGTTCTTACCCGAAAATTCGTGGACACCGGATAACACCAATACCGAATTTCCACGTCTCTCCCTGGTAACAGTGAGCACCAATAACGCGTATTCATCCACGTTCTGGTATAGAAACGGAAACTACTTACGCCTGAAATCGTTTCAACTTGGGTATACTATCCCCCAAAGACTCGTGAAGCGGGCAGGCATAGAGAGGTTACGCCTGTATGTAGAAGGATCAAACCTTCTCACGTTTAGCAAACTCTCTAAATACAATATCGACCCGGAGCAGCCCGGTGTGAATAACGGGTATTACCCGCAACAG
>JBBACU010000181.1:0-4998 GCA_041656815.1 Proteiniphilum sp. | reverse complement strand
CGAAGATGAAATGAAATCGTCGTACATCGATTATTCGATGTCCGTTATCGTGTCGCGGGCGTTGCCTGACGTGCGCGACGGGTTTAAACCGGTACACCGTCGTATTCTCTACGGGATGTCGGAACTGGGCAATACCGCCGATAAACCCCACAAGAAATCGGCAAGAATAGTGGGTGAGGTGCTTGGGAAGTACCACCCCCACGGCGACTCGTCGGTCTACAACGCGATGGTGCGCCTCGCTCAAAATTGGAGCATGCGCTACACGCTGGTAGACGGGCAAGGAAACATGGGAAGCGTGGATGGTGACAGCCCCGCGGCTATGCGTTACACCGAGGCGAGACTCAACAAGCTGGCCGAAGAGATGCTCCGGGATATCGAGAAGGAGACCGTCGACTTTCAACTGAACTTCGACGACACACTCCAAGAACCCACCGTTCTTCCTACCCGAATCCCCAACCTCCTCATCAACGGCTCCTCCGGGATTGCCGTGGGAATGGCAACCAATATCGCCCCGCACAACCTCACCGAATGCATCAACGGCATCATCGCCTACATCGATGACCGTGAGATCGATATCAAAGGGCTCATGCACTATATCAAGGCCCCCGATTTCCCTACCGGAGCCTATATCTACGGTTACAAGGGAGTGGAAGAGGCGTTTGAGACGGGCAGGGGCCGCATCGTGATGCGCGGGAAAGCCGAGATCGAATCGGGCAAGACCACCGACAAAATCATCATCTCGGAAATTCCCTACTTGGTAAACAAGGCCGACCTGATCAAGCATATCGCCGATTTGGTGGCCGACAAAAAGATCGAGGGCGTCTCCAACGTCAACGACGAGTCGGACCGCCACGGGATGCGTATCGTGGTAGATATCAAGCGCGACGGCAACGCCAACATCGTGCTCAACAAGCTCTACAAGCTCAGCGCGCTCCAATCCTCCTTCAGCGTCAATAACATCGCGCTGGTAAACGGACGGCCGGAGATGCTTAACCTCAAGCGGATGATCGAGCTTTTCGTGGATCACCGGATCGACGTGGTCATCCGCCGCACAAAGTACGAACTACGCAAAGCCGAAGAGCGTGCCCATATCTTGGAAGGACTCATCATCGCGTCGGACAATATCGACGAGGTGATCGCCATCATCCGCGGCTCTTCCACGCCGCAAGTCGCGATCCAAGGGTTGATCGACAGATTCAACCTGAGCGAGATACAAGCCCGCGCGATCGTGGAGATGCGCCTTCGCCAACTTACCGGGCTCGAACAAGACAAGCTCCGGGCCGAATACGAAGAGATACAGAAGCTGATCGCTTACCTCAACGAGATCCTGAACAACGAGGAGCTGCGCATGAAAGTGATCAAAGACGAGTTGATCGAGATCCGCGATAAGTTCGGCGACGAACGTCGTTCCGAGATTATTTTTGCGGCCGAGGAGATGAATCCCGAAGATTTCTATGCCGACGAAGAGATGGTGATCACCATCTCCCACATGGGGTATATCAAGCGTACGCCCTTGACGGAGTTCCACACGCAACACCGCGGGGGAGTGGGGGCCAAAGGTTCCGACACCCGGGACGAGGATTTCGTGGAATATATCTACCCGGCCACCACCCACAACTACATGCTCTTCTTCACCCAAAAAGGGAAATGTTACTGGTTGCGGGTATACGAGATCCCGGAGGGCACCAAAAACTCGAAAGGACGGGCCATCCAAAACCTGCTGAACATTGATCCCGACGATTCGGTCACCGCTTTCATACGGGTAGAAACGCTTCAGGATGAGGAGTACATCAACTCCAATCACCTGCTGTTCTGCACCCGGCAGGGGGTGGTCAAGAAGACATTGCTCGAGGCCTATTCGCGTCCGCGTCAGAATGGCGTGAACGGCATCACCATACGAGACGACGACGCGGTGATATCGGTGCGGTTAACCGATGGAAAGCAACATGTTATCTTGGCAAACCGCAACGGCCGTGCCGTCCGCTTCAGCGAAGAGGATGTCCGCCCGATGGGACGAACCGCCACCGGCGTCCGGGGGATGACCTTGGACGAGGACGGAGAAGATTGCGTGATTGGCATGATCTGCATGGAACCCGATTCGGAAGAGACCATCTTGGTTGTTTCGGAACAAGGATACGGCAAACGCACGCGGCTGAACGACGACGACGGGGAACCAGTTTACCGGATTACCCGGCGAGGCGGAAAAGGGGTTAGGACACTGAATATTACCGATAAAACCGGGAAGCTTGTCGCGATTAAAAGCGTGACCGATGAGAACGATTTAATGATAATTAACAAGTCCGGGATCACGATACGTGTGAAAATTTCCGATATTCGCACTATGGGACGAGCCACGCAGGGTGTCCGACTTATAAATTTAGAAAAAAGAAACGACCAGATCGCCTCTGTCTGCAAAGTAAATTCGGAAGAAGAAGAGCCGGAAGAGTTATTGGACCCAATCGATGAAAACGGCCCGGATCAGGACAAGCCGTTCAACGACGAAGAAAATTCAATTTAAACTTTTTGGTATTATTTAGTCAACACATAAAACAAAATCGAATTAAACTACGTATTAATTGGACCGTGATACGAAATCATTTAATCACAAAAATATGAACAAGATGAGAAAAATTCTACTTCTTACGATGGTTGCCTTTTTTTCCGCCGGAGCCGCTCTGGCGCAAAAATCGGCACTCAGAGACGCCAAGAGATCGTTGGGCCGGGACGACCTGAATGAAGCACGAACCCTGATAAAACAAGCTGCCGCGCACGATGAAACCGCGACCGATCCCGAAACGTGGAAGGTAATGGGCGACATCGGCAACAAGGCATTCGATAATGAACGAACGAAAACCATGCTGGGCCAGAACGCGAACGATAAGGTCATGTACGACGGACTGATGGAATCGTACCATCCTTACCTGAAGGCCGACTCGTTGGCCGAACTGCCGGACGACCGGGGCAGGGTGAGAAACAGGGTACGGAAAGACATCTCCGGTATCCTCCGGGCGAACCACCCGTTTTATATCAACGGGGGAGTCTATTATAACGAACAGGGTGACTATGGAAAAGCAACCGATTTCTTTGAAATCTACTGGGATATACCCTCGCTACCCATGTTCGCCGACCAAAAGGACGCCTTCTTGATTGACAGCACGTTCCAAACCATCAAGTATTACGCCATCATTACCGCTATCCAAGGAGGACAGCACGAAAGAGCGCTCGCCATGCTGCAACGCGCCGCGGACGAACCCTTCGTCGAAAATAGCGCTTACAAGGAGAGCGATATTTACGAATTGATGGCGAGCGAGTACATCAACTTGGGCGACACTGCCCAGTACGTGGAAGCATTGCGCCAAGGGGCAAACCGTTTTCCTGACAGCAATTATTTTGTCACCAACCTCGTGAATGTATTCATCCGGAATGGAGAAAGTGATAAAGCGATCGAGTACCTGGATCAGGCCATCGCTAACGATCCCTCCAACGCGTGCGACCTGAACAGCGTGAAGGGCGCTTTACTCGCCGAATCGGGCGATTACGAGGGTGCCGAGACCGAATATCGAAAAGCACTCGCGCAAGATCCCAACTGCGAAAGGGCACTGGAGAACTTGGCGAGGAACTTTATCATTCAAGCACAAAATATCAAGGAGGAAACCGCGGTGCTTACCAATAGGCAACAACAAGTAGAGAACGATAAGCTGACCGTGGAACTCTACCAGCAATCCCTTCCGCTCTTGGAAAAATTGGAAGAGAGCCTGAAAGGAAGAAGCGCGAGCGAGTCCGAGATAAACGGCGCCCTGTTGCTGCTCAGGAACGTGTATTACAACCTAAGCGTCTTGGGTGTCGACAAATCGGCCGAGCTTAAGGTGATCGAAAGCCAATTGGATCTCAATAACGGGGGCGCTCAATAAACCACTCGTTATAGATCGCGGTAATTGCCGTAGCACGGCACACCGCGTTTTATTTCATCCGCGGGAGAAAAACGACAGCCGTCTTTCTCCCGCTTTTTTTATGCCCGTGCAGACCAGCCCCGGAACATCCACGGCATCATAGGCAGGAGGGAAGAAATCGCCCCGAGAACCTCCAAGAGAAGAAGTCGCCTCGAGGACCTCCCGGGGAAGAAGTCGTCCCGAGAAACCTCTCTTTGAGAGATCAAGCAGCCACGATTAAACATAATAGTAATTATAGGAATAATAAGTAAGAGAAAACAGGGGTAATTTAACACGAACAGCTCGAAGGCGTCATTCAATTACCTTTCATAAGGCAACGACAACCACGTTGCATTAATTCATCGTCAATTGGCACCGATCAGGGATATACCCTCCGATATTCGTACTTTTTTTGTACTTTTGCAGCTAATTGAACTATTCTGTTAAGCCAAATGAGCAGAGCCAAGCTTGCTTGGGCTATGCCATGGCGAAGAATAGTCTAATTTTAATGAACTATTCTGTTAAGCCAAATGAGCAGAACCAAGCTTGCTTGGGCTATGCCATGGCGAAGAATAGTCTAATGATTCGGCATAAATGAAAATTTCAATTAACCGGAAGCACCTTACAGACAAATAAACGGATGACAACAAACCAGCGATACGACCAACGCGGCGTCTCGGCCTCGAAAGAAGACGTGCACGCCGCGATAAAAAACAGTGACAAGGGCTTGTACCCAAAGGCATTTTGTAAAATCGTTCCCGACTACCTGGGAAACGATCCCGAATACTGCAACATCATGCATGCCGACGGCGCCGGCACCAAATCGTCGCTCGCTTACGTCTACTGGCGCGAAACGGGCGATCTTTCGGTGTGGAAAGGCATCGCCCAAGACGCGCTGATCATGAACGTGGACGACCTGCTCTGCGTGGGTGCTACCGATAACATCTTGGTATCCTCCACCATCGGCCGGAACAAGAACGTGATCCCGGGTGAAGTGATCGCTGCCATCATAAACGGTACCAACGAATTATGCGAAGAGCTGTCGAACTTGGGCGTGCGCGTTTACCCC
>JBBACU010000180.1:0-5008 GCA_041656815.1 Proteiniphilum sp. | reverse complement strand
CACCCCGTGGTTTTCGATGGGGACAATGAGGTCGCGCCCCTCCCTGTTTTCCACTGCCGGGGCGGCGTCTTCCACGCCCAGCATCTTGGGTACCGACGGCCCGAATATATCGGCATCAAGAAGCCCCACCTTGTATCCCTTCTTGGCCAGTGCCACCGCGAGGTTGGTGCACACCGTGCTTTTTCCCACGCCTCCTTTGCCGGATGCCACGGCAATGATGTTTTTTACCCCCGGTAATAGCTCAGGTGGCTCAGGACGAGGTGCTTGCTTCGATTTCACGGAGATATTCCCCTGGATATCGATGTTCTCATCGGCGTAGGCCAGGATCGCCTGTTCGGCCATCTTTACCAATGACCGGATAAACGGGTCGTTTGCTTTCTCGGTGACGAGCGAGAAACTCACTTTCATTCCTTCAATCCGGATATCGTCGGCCACCATCCCGGCCGAAACGATGTCTTGCCCCGTTCCCGGGTACCGCACGTTTTTCAACGCGTCTATAATGAGTTGTGGGTATATTGCCATAAGTCTAATGTGATTAATGTGCCAATGTGATTAATGTGCTAATATGATTAATGTGCTAATATGATTAATGTGCCAATGTGATTAATGTGCTAATATGATTAATGTGCCAATGTGATTAATGTGCTAATTTCTATATTGAACCTTTTTTAGACGTGTAAATAATTTTATTAATGATTTTCTGAATCTCATTTAGCTTGTCAAGTAAAGTTTCATCAAACTGGTAGTCTTTAGAATATTTGCAAAGCATCAACCAGTATTCCGTTTCATCAGCTTCTTTTGCCGCGATCTTGAATTTATGTATAAAATCGGCCCTGCTTTCACAGTTTTGTGCCTCTTTTATATTTGCACCAATGGATGTACCGCTTTTAAGTAATTGCTGCCCGATTACAAACTTTTTATTTTCATTTAATTTTTCTGTGAATTGAATAATATCCAATGCAAAACTAAATGTCAAATCGAGTGTGATATTCCCTGTTTTCATTTTCATCATTAGCACATTGGCATATTGGCATATTAAAGCCTTGCTTCCCGTCCAAAGCTGCGGTACTCGTCTTTTTCTATTTCCACGTCCGGTTCTACCCAATCCATCGCTTTGGGGCAGGCAAACCGGATGTACTTGATACTAAAACCGCGATCGAGCCACTGTTGTTCATAGAATGTCCGGATGCTTAGGATAGGGTCTTGCAAGTTGGAACCGTAGAGGTCGTCGGTGTCAAACAGGGGCTCAAGACGATTCTCCCGTATCATCTCTTGGGTATACCGGTAGAGGAAGTTACTGTCGGTCTTCAGGTGGATGATGCCCCCGTCTCCCAACACGCGGCCGTACTCTCTCATGAACCGGGTGGAGGTGAGCCGCTTGTTGACTTTTTTCATCTGCGGGTCAGGAAACGTGATCCAAATCTCCGACACCTCGCTCTCCGCGAAGAAGTGATGAAGGAGCTCCACCCGTGTCCGTAGGAAAGCCGCGTTGGAAATCTTTTCTTTTAGTGCTTCGGTCGCCCCCTTCCACATACGCGCTCCCTTTATGTCGATTCCTATAAAGTTTTTCCCGGGGAATTCACGGGCCATTTCCACGGTATACTCCCCTTTCCCGCACCCCAGTTCCAAGATAATGGGATGATCGTTCCCGAAGTGGGTGTTCCATTTTCCTTGCAAAGGGAACCCCTTTTTCGTTAACGTCTCGAAGTCATATTGAAATACGTTGCTGTACGTGGCCATGTCTGAAAACTTGGCCAATTTATTCTTTGCCATCTGCCCTGCTCGCGTTCAAAATTCAACTCACGCGATCCACGCCCTTTTTGAATCACGCGCGCGTGGATCGTTACAAAAGTAACATTTATATGTTAATGGTCGAAACTTTCTTGTGGCCTCTTTTATTGCCCCGTCTGAATAAACCGGCATGAATTAAAGATTTCGTCACGATTGAGTTCGTTTTCTTGACGATTTGTAAAGTAAAGTGGGTGTTTTATGCGAAAAGGAAATGAAAGAGTCGCTTTATTCTGAAATAATATTTACCTTTGCCGATTAAATTCTTAAACAAGCCATTTCGGCATGAAACAAACGGGAATTGATTTGTCGATTTGATGAATCGAAAATTCGATGATTTGAAATAAATAGAATATTTCCATACACCCAAGTGTAAAAAATGAATTAATCGTATGAAGGTGAATGACGTTATGACGCGTCTCGAGATGAGGCATCCGGGCGAGTCAGAATTTTTGCAAGCGGTAAAAGAGGTGCTGGTATCAATAGAAGAGGTGTACAACCGGCATCCTGAATTTGAAAAGGCAGCTATCGTGGAACGTATTGTAGAGCCTGATCGGGTTTTCACCTTTCGGGTTCCATGGACGGACGACAAGGGCCAGGTGCACGTGAACATAGGGTACCGCGTGCAGTTCAACGGGGCCATCGGGCCGTACAAGGGAGGGATTCGTTTCCACCCTTCGGTATCGCTCTCTTCCTTGAAGTTTTTAGGATTCGAACAGACGTTCAAGAACGCGCTCACCACGCTCCCGATGGGAGGTGGGAAGGGAGGATCGGACTTCTCGCCCAAAGGGCGGTCCCAATCAGAGATCATGCGTTTCTGCCAGGCCTTCGTCACGGAATTGTGGCGCGACTTGGGACCCGACACCGACGTGCCGGCCGGTGATATCGGCGTGGGAGCACGCGAAGTGGGTTACATGTTCGGCATGTACAAGAAGCTGGCCCGCGCGCATACCGGCACGTTTACCGGGAAAGGCCTGTCGTTCGGGGGCTCGCGCCTCCGACCGGAAGCGACGGGCTTCGGGGCTCTTTACTTCGTGCAGAAGATGTGTGCCGCACATGGCATCGACCTGAAAGGAAAAACGATTGCCGTTTCCGGGTTCGGGAACGTGGCGTGGGGTGCCGTGACCAAGGCGACCGAGTTGGGTGCCAAGGTGGTCGCTATCTCCGGCCCCGACGGGTACATCTACGATGAAGCAGGGGTGAATACTCCCGAGAAGATCGCGTTCATGCTCGAGCTGCGGGATTCGGGGAACGACGTGGTGGCGCCTTATGCCGATGAGTTCCCGGGAGCGGTGTTCTACCCCGGCCGGAAACCGTGGGAGCGCCCCGTGGATATCGCGCTGCCTTGCGCGATCCAGAATGAGTTGAACCTGGAGGACGCCAAACAGCTGAAAGCGAACGGCGCCATCTTGGTAGCGGAAGTATCCAACATGGGATGCACGGCCGAGGCAGTGGACTACTTCTTGGAGAACGAGATGCTTTTTGGTCCCGGGAAGGCGGTGAACGCGGGCGGCGTGGCTTGCTCGGGGTTAGAGATGACGCAGAACGCGATGCATATTTCCTGGAGCAACGAGGAGGTGGACAAGTGGTTGCACCAGATCATGAGCGATATCCACGACCAATGCGTGGCGCACGGGAAAAACGGAACCTACATCAACTACGTGAAAGGAGCCAATATTGCCGGATTCATGAAGGTTGCCAACGCCATGATGGCGCAGGGCGTGGTGTAATCTCTTTACTCCTTTACCACGGTAAGCAGCGCGTTGTCGTTGCCGGCGGACAGGTCGACCCTGAAGACGTAGGTGGCTCCTACTTCCAGCGTTGTACCGGTCACGAGCCCCGGGTTCCCGTTATCGCGGCCATTGGCCCCGTCTCCGACAAACACGATATCGCTTTCGGTGGTAAGTGCCTGGCTGCTGAACTCTCCGCCCCAATCCTTCTGGTGGAAGAACTTGAAGTTGATTTCCGCGGCATTCACCGACTCATCTGCCACCAAGGTCACTTGATATGTTTTATTTCCCACGGGCGCCATGCACAACGCGTTGGGCGGGTTCCATCCCACGTGATTGGAGGTATAGGAAGGTTTGCCTACCTGGTCTCCTATGACCCATATCGCGCCGGTGCCGTCGGGTTGAAGCGAAGCAAGGTTGTTACCCGCCATGGCCTCTACCTTTACCCAGTTCAAGGACAGGTTCGCCGTTACCCGGTATTTCCCGCTGATGGGCACGAAGATCATTCCATCGCCTTCCGCGGCAAAATAGTCGGGATCTACCCACCAGTCGGTCAGCCCTTCCAGCGTGATTTCTTCCCCTTGGGTTAAATCGATATCCAGCCGGTAATTGTCTTTATCTGCCCGATTCATTTTTTGTCCGTTCAGTAACAACTCGAAAAATGGCCCGGTTTCAAAAGTCCGGGTATTGAATGTCACGCTGTACGTCCCGCTTACTTGGCTTGCATATGGAATGTCGCCGCTAATGCCCTCGGCAACGGCGCCTTCCCCGTCGTCCCATCCAAAGACGATCTCTTGTCCCTTGTCATCCATGACCGACGTTTTGATATACGCCGGCAATTCGGTTGACGGAAAAGCTTCCGTGGCCGCGTATTCGTTCGGCTGACTGGTGGGAAGCATGGGATACGACGCGTCGGCCGTGACCAAGATAAGGTAGGGATATGAAGCCCGTGTAACCGGTACGTCGATCGATTGGGTGGTTTTCTTCATCGTGATATTCACCAAAATGAATTCCAGGGTAGCGGTTCCGTCGGGAATGTTTTTCCCGTAGGGTATAGCTATATTCCCGGAATAGGTGCCGTTTTCTTTGGTACGGAGGGTTGTCCGGGAAACCTCCTCTTCACCGAAATACAGCACGGCTGTCAACGTGGATAAAGGTACGTCGTCACTGACCGTGGCTTCGAACGGCAGTCGGTCTCCAAAATGCACGTTGGAAGAGAGGGCTTCGACCTGAAGGGTGGGGTTCCCTTCCTGTGGAGGCTCCACTACCTCGTTGGAGCAAGACACCAAGACGATGGAAGCCACGAAAGCAAGTAGGCCATATTTTATCTTTTTCATGTTCTTGTGATTGTTAGTAGTTATTTTTTCCAACGATAAGATATTACCGATTTAGCCGGTACTTCGTAGGCGAAATGATTCGCCCCGTCGTCGAGGGTGATCATCTTGTTTGTCGCGGTACTGTTGAGTAATACCACCGCG
This sequence comes from Proteiniphilum sp., assembly GCA_041656815.1. GTDB lineage: Bacteria > Bacteroidota > Bacteroidia > Bacteroidales > Dysgonomonadaceae > Proteiniphilum. Next base: position 12 of record JBBACU010000180.1, on the reverse strand, counting down.
TAGGTGCCGTCA
>JBBACU010000179.1:0-5014 GCA_041656815.1 Proteiniphilum sp. | reverse complement strand
ATCAGGGGTAAAGTCGCAGAGGGAGAAACCGATGGAAGGCACGTCAAAAACACACCCCTCGATGGCTGCTCCCACGGTGCCGGAGTAGATCACGCTGATGCCGGCATTGGAGCCGTGGTTGATCCCTGATACCAACAGGTCGGGTTTTCGATCCACGAACTCGTTGAGCGCCAATTTCACGCAGTCGGAAGGTGTTCCGGTACACGCGTAAACGGTCAGGCCCTCCTCTTTTTTATGCACCCAAGCCCTGAGAGGGTCCGCGGTGGTGATGGCACTCGACATGCCAGAACGGTGCGTGTGCGGGGCAAATACAATCACCTCTCCTAACTCTCTAACCGCTTCAACAAGCGAAGCAATTCCTTTCGCCTGATACCCGTCGTCATTCGTGACCAGTATCAGGGGTTTTCTATTCATCATTCTTTTTCCGTCTTATTTTCACCCGGTTAATCAGCGGCATTGCTATATCATCCGGCATAGTTGAGTCGTGCCTGCCACCCGATCATTTATTGGGCGGTATGCAGCACGAGAGTTGCAAATATAAGAAATTAAAGCCAATCCTCCGCACGCGAATCCATCCTGAATTTATTAACGGCATCTCTCGAAATGCAAAAAAGGAAGCATCGGGAGTTTTCGCGTGCTTTCTTTTTCAAAGAGAAATTGTCACCACCGTGAATCCAAGGCCAAGGAGTTTTCAAAAGAGGCTCAATGCAACCTCACTACCAGCACAGTATACACCGGCAGCACTCTTTGTCCAGAAAAAAACAATTAAAAGTACAACACGAGGTTAAATATTTTCTACCTTTGTGTTTGTGTCCTGTATTCATAATATTAAAAGGAGTCGACCTACCAACTGTCAAAACAGACAGTATCCCGTCGGATCGTTCAATCAAATTCTATAACTCAATGAAACGAGCATTTAAAACATTAAACCTATTTCTCTGTCTCTTTTTGATCTCCGCGTTTAGCATCGCTGAAGAAGTAAAGCCCGTCAAGAACGTGATCATGATGATCCCCGACGGCACCTCCGTGAGTGTTTACTCGGCCGCCCGGTGGTATAAATACTATAACGGACAGGGCGATACGCTGCACGTGGATCCCTACCTCACGGGAACGGTCACCACCTTCTCGTCCAATGCCCCCATTGGCGACTCGGCGCCCACCGGTTCCACGTACGCCACCGGTGTGCTCCAGCAAGCCGGTAACGTGGCCATACACCCCGAGCCTTCTCCCAACGACCTTTACCCGGTGGACGCGTCGCGCACCTACCAACCCGCGGCCACCATCTTGGAGGCTTCCAAGATTAAAAAGCAGAAAGCAGTGGGGCTCGTGGTGACCTGCGAATTCCCGCATGCCACTCCGGCCGATTTCTCGGCACACCACTACAACCGGGGGAACTACAAGGCACTCGCCCCGCAGATAGCGTACCAGAACTTGAACGTGCTATTCGGGGGAGGCACCGGCATCGTTACCGATGATATCAAACAACACTTCACCCGAAACGGGACCACCTTGATCGAGAACGATCGAGAGGCACTGCTTAATTACAATGGCAACGAAAAGGTATGGGCCTTGTTCGGCAGTAGAGCCCTGCCATACAATATCGACCGGAACCCCGAGAAAGTGCCTTCCATCGCCGAAATGACGGAGAAAGCGATCGAACTGCTCTCCAAAAACGAGAACGGTTTTTTCTTGATGGTCGAGGGAAGCCAGGTGGACTGGGCAGCACATGCCAACGACGCGGGTACGATGATTGACGAGTTCCTCGCGTTCGACGAAGCAGTAGGCAAGGCGATGGAATTCGCCAAGAACGATGGAAACACAGCAGTCATCGTGGTTTCCGACCACGGCAACAGCGGCATTAGTATCGGGACGAGGGATTGCCCGGGTTACAGCAGGCTCTCGATCGAGGAGTTGTTTGGAGCGGTATCCGGCTACAAACTCAGTGCCAACGGCATGGAGGCCATCCTCGCCAAGACAAAACCCGAGGAGATAAAGGCCGAATTCAAAAAATACACCGGCATCGACATCACGGACGAAGAGCTGCAAACGCTTCTCGCCTCCAAAAACTACAAGGAAGCCGACTACATGGAGATATCCAATAGCAATAACCTGGCACACAACATCGTGAACATCCTGAATTCCCGCACCTGCTTCGGGTTCACCACGGGTGGCCACACGGGCGAGGAGGTGCTACTGGCAAGCTATCACCCCGGAGGAGACGTGCTCAAGGGGAACGTGAAGAACACGGGGGTGAACGAGTACCTGCAGAAAGTAACCGGGTTGGATGTGTCTCTCCAAGAGCTGTCGGACGAAATTTTCGCGAAACATGGCGACGTCTTCACCGGGCTCGACTACTCCATCGACAAGAGCGACTCCGATTTTCCGGTATTGCGTGTTAAGAAAGGAAGAAACAGCTTAGAAATTAAAGCGTTCTCATCGGTCGCGAAGCGAAACGGGGAACCGTTTGATATTGGATCGGTGGTGGTATACATCGACAAGAACGATACTTTTTACTTGCCCCGCGCCCTCGCCGAAAAATTATAAGGAGAAAGCGCTTGCCGACTTTCACGCGTGCATAAAAAAATCCACCAGGCAGGTGGATTTTTTTATGGCTTTATTCAAGTTCCTCTTCCCGCGGCACCTCGATATCTCCTTGGAACGAGATCCCTTGCCGATCCGAGTCGGTCACATCAAGTCGTCCCGTCCCATTCTCCCAGATATCAAATCGGAAGGTCACGGGGCGGTCCAAATCACGGATCGCAATCACTGCCTCCCAGTTACCTTCCTTCTTTCCGGGATTGACGCTGTACTCGAAATTGGTGCTCGTGAACCGATACCCTCCTTCCCGCGGATCCATGGGCGCGCGATAGGCTCTGCCATAGTATGGCAGGTAAGCCACAACCGTGTCGGGCTTCACCTTCACATCATAAGATGGCGAGAGATAGACCGATCGATAACCCGTGGGGTGCGCGTGCTTGGCCTTGAATGTAAAATCGGGCGTCTCTACCGCGTTTGCAATATCGGCGGCCAGCTTCTCTTTTTCGGCCGCGGTACGTGCTGTTCCACAGGCATACAGCAGCAAAATTGCTAAAATGAAACCAAACGATTGATTCACTGCTTTCTTCATTTCAACCTCCTTTTTTTATTCAACTATCCTTCCCTTTCTTTCGACGAGTGCCTGCTGCCTTCCTTTCACAAGGCGCATTAACCGTTCCTCGCTGGATTCAGCGGTCCCAAACGAGGACGCGACTACCGCGAAGTACTTGATAAACAAACGAAAGGCCACGAATGTTTCACGGGATAAAATCCAAGAAAGGGTAAAAGGCCGTCAGGTAAAACAGCAATGCCAACATCCCCCACCCGTACGCCAAGTAGATATGCCCTTTTGCTTGCGTCCGGGTGAAGAGGTACGCGTTCAGGTAAGCGATCAGCGAGAGGGCAAGCAACAGAAAGAACAGGGTCTCTTCCCAGTACGCCACCTGCAACAATAGCGAGGTGACGATGAGAAAAACCGTGAAGCGCGTGAAAGTAAGCGTGAGCACCTTATCGCGCGAGTATATCTTCGCGGCCAAGACCATGTTGATCACGAAGAACAAACCGACCGCCAACACCCCGCCCCACCCGGCAATCGTGTAAGCGGGAAGCGCGGGGATCGAGAGCGTGGCGTAGCTAAATAATGGTTGCATGAACCCTTGCACATCTCCCCGCAAAAAGTATACTGAAAAGACCGAGACGTAGACCAAGAACAGCCCAAAAAGCGAGGAGACAAATGCCCGCGACTGCCCCCCCCGCATTGCCTGTTCCCCCCGCCACCACAAGGGCAACGACACCAGCGCATACACTTGAAACAGGGACGCCAGCCCGATCAACACGGCGGCCCGAAAGGAGTAAAGGTACCCATCCGGCTTCTGGTACGACTCCAATAGCGGGAAAGATGCCATCAAGGTAAAAATCAACGCAATCCAATCGCCGTTCATCACCAAGAAGTAGGGATGGCTACTGAATAGGAATAGGGGAATCACGAAGGGGAGGCTTGAGCGTGACCGGGCAAGGTTAAACCGGCTATTCACGCGAGCAAGGGTCCAAGCGACAAGGAAAACGGAGAGGGTAGATGCCAAAAAAGAGACGCCCGGGTCGGCGCTCAGGTGCGCGACAGGGTTCCACAGGTAGTTATTGGTGGGTACCGGCGCGTCCGGGGTCTCTCCCCAAAAAAACAAGGCGAGCCGCGCGGCGATAAAGCCCAACGTACCAAAGAGGGGAACAAAGCGGCTCTCCACGAAGGTTGCTCGAAAGGCTCTTACTACCCCATGCATCGGCTGGCACTTCTTTACAGGGCGCGAAGATCCGCGCCGATATCCTTCCTGAAATAGCTTTCCTCGAAGCGAATCTTTTCGATGCTCCGGTAGGTGTTTTCCAGTGCCTCGTCCATCGTTTTACCGTAAGAGGTAACCGAGAGTACCCGCCCCCCGGCGGTCACCACCTCGTTGTTCACGAGCGCGGTTCCGGCATGAAAGACGCGGCTATCCGTGACGTCTTCCAGCCCTTTGATCGGCTTTCCCATCTCGTACGAGCCGGGATAGCCACCGGAGACCATCATAACGGTCACCGCGTGGCGGTCGTCCACCTCCAACACCTTCTCGTGAAGTGTTTCGGTCACCACCCCCGCAAACAGGTCCAACAGGTCAGACCGCACCCGCGGCATCACCACCTCCGTTTCGGGGTCACCCATCCGCGCGTTGTATTCAATCACTTTCGGCTCATCGCCCACCTTGATCAGTCCCAAGAAAATAAATCCCTTGTAGTCGATCCGTTCTTCCCGCAACCCGCTCACCGTGGGTTCCACGATCCGGGCACGGACCTTCTCCATGAAGTCATCGTTGGCAAACGGTACCGGCGAGACGGCTCCCATTCCTCCCGTGTTGAGGCCGGTATCGCCCTCTCCAATTCGTTTGTAGTCTTTCGCCACGGGAAGGATCTTGTACGATTTCCCGTCGGTCAGCACGAACACCGAGCA
>JBBACU010000178.1:0-5057 GCA_041656815.1 Proteiniphilum sp. | reverse complement strand
ACCTTGGGTGAGACCTTGTGCACGAGGAGTGCCAGCACGAACGGCACGATGAGGATGGGCATCACGCTTCGGAAGATATGCCAAAATGAAGCGACGAAAGAGACGGTTTCGCCGGAACGGCCGACCAACGATAAGAACAGCGGTCCGATAAAAGCCACGGAGAGGTTGCTGATGATGGTGTACGCGGCTGTCACCGGGATGCTTCCCCCCAGCAGGCCGGTCACGACCGGTGCCGAGGTGGCGGTGCCCGTGAGCACGCAGATCATCGCTGCCTGTGCCAAGATCTCGTTAAACGGGCGCAGCGACAAGTAGACCAGCGCGCTGCCCGCGTATTGGATGGTTAGTAAAATATAATGGAATCGGGTGAGACGCACATCACTCCAGCTCACGCGGCAATAGGTGATGAAGAGCATCGTGGAGAGCAAGTAAGGGATAGCGGGAGAAAGTACTGCCAGTGGCTGGTGAAACACGATCCCCAGGATCATCGCGATGGGGAGGAGGTATTTCTCGATGTATCGCTGCATATCAGTTGTAATAATTCGCCGGAGTGAGGGAATCGTCCGATGCCCGCGCCATATCTTCGTAACGGATATCTACCATCCGCCGTTTGCGGTCGAACACCCAGTCTTGAATGAATTGCTCGATCTCGGGGAGGAACTCCTCCATGGGGTATCCGGCCACTTCGTGCCCTATCCCCTCCATGCTATAAAACAGGTAGGGATACCTCTCTTGCCTGAATCTTTTAGCGAGGGCTTTGGAGCCGAACATGCCCAAGTGGAGAAAACGGGTTTTATCGTAGGGAACCATCTTGTCTGCACTCCCGTGGAAGAAGAGGGTGGGAGCGGGGGGGCGGGTGTAGGAGGGGACCCCTTCGGTACTGAAAATCGCGCCGGCGAACGAGATGACTCCGGCATAGCGGAAATCATCCGGCAAGGTTTCTGCCGCGGGGTGGTTATCCCGTTTCCAGTAGTCCGCCTGCAACACCGTGATCGCGCCCGCGCTCGATCCGCTAATGATAATCAATGACGGGTCGATGTTCAATTCATCGGCATGCTCAACGAGGTAGTTGGTCGCCGTGTAGAGATCGGCGACAGCCATCCCGATCGCGTTTTGAAGGGGCTTGAAATTCAGCATGCCGGGAGCTTTCTGGCCTTTCATCCCCAGGCTGTAATCGATGGATACGACCGCGAATCCTTTTTGAGCAAAGTGATCGAAGTAGGCTTGGTATCTTTTGGCGTCCCGTGTTCCCTCCTTGAATCCCCCTCCAAAGAGGAAAACCAAGCAGGGTCGAGGCAGGATCGTGGCCGAGTCGCTCGTGTAAATATCCATCTTCAACGCTTCTGTCTCACTCGCGGTAAACGGACGCGTTTCTTTCAGTACCGGTTGGGAGAAGAGGGCAAAAGGAAAGAGAACAGCCGCGATCGCGAAAGTGGCAACAATCCTTTTCAATAAACGAACCTTGGTCGAGTCCGCTTGTGTTGGCACGTGCCGGAAAAGCCCCGTGTTCGTGAACCTCTGTCTCGTCATTTGGATACGCGGTTAATGAAATCAGAAACCAGCCTCACGATCTCGGCCCTTGCCCGCTCGTAATCGTCGTTGTAAACCACCGCGTCAAACTGGGGCGCGAAGCTCATCTCGTACTCGGCTTTAGCCAGGCGACTCTCGATCACCTCCGGGGTATCGGTGTCCCTTTTTTCGAGCCGTTCACGCAACACCTCTACCGAGGGGGGCATCACGAAGATGCTTAGCGCGCGGTCGCCGTAAATTTTTTTGATGTTCAGGCCACCCACGCAATCCACGTCGAAAATCACGCTGTTCCCTTCATTCAAGATGCGTTCCACCTCGCTTTTGAGCGTGCCGTAGAATTGTCCGTCGTACACCTCTTCGTGTTCGAGGAACTCACCTGCCTCTATCCGGCGGCGAAACTCTTCCGGCGTGAGGAAGTAGTACTCCACGCCATCTTTTTCTTCTCCCCGGGGGAGGCGGCTTGTCGCGGAGATGGAGAACCGGATGCCCAGTTCTTGCGCGAGCAAATGACGCACCATGGTCGATTTTCCCGCTCCCGAGGGTGCCGATATGATAATTAATCCCGCCATGTTTTATAACACGTTTAGTATTTGTTCCTTGATCTGTTCGAGCTCGTCCTTCATCTGGACCACGATCCGTTGCATATCCGATTGGTTTGATTTGGAGCCGAGGGTGTTGATTTCCCTGCCGATCTCTTGCGTGATGAACCCCAGTTTTTTCCCTTGTGAACGGGTACCCGAGAGTGTTTCTAAGAAGTAATCGAGGTGATGGGCCAAACGCGTTTTCTCCTCGTTCACATCCAGCTTTTCCAGGTAATAGATGATTTCTTGCTCGAACCGGTTCTTGTCGTATTCAATTCCCTCCAAGTTCTTCAGTTCTTCATAGAGGCGGCTTTTGACTTTTTCGATTCGTTCGGCTTCGTAGGGTTCGATGCCCGCCAAGAGCGATCGGATGCGGGCAATCTTTTCTGTCAGCACGTTCTGCAGCATCTCTCCTTCCCGGGCGCGGAAAGCGATGAGCTCCTTCACCGCTTGGTCGATCGCGTTCTCCACCTGTTCCCATTCACGGTCGTTCAGCTCTTCGGTATCCGGTTTCATCGTGTCAGGAAGGCGCATCAACACCGGAAGCCAATCTTGCGGTGCAAGTATGCCCATCTCCATCGCGAGGCCGGCCAGCTCCTGCTGGTACTGTTTCACCACGTGGTGGTCTATGCGCGAGGTAACGTCTTTCGCGACCACCTCCACGCTCATGGAAAGGTCAACCTTCCCACGTTCCAACCGTTGCGAGAGGGCGGTACGCACCGCGATCTCCTTTTCCCGGTATAACGCGGGCAGGCGCGTAAAAAGATCAAACTGTTTGCTGTTTAGCGATTTTATCTCGATGGTGACTTTTTTGTTTGGAAGCTCAACGGCCGCCCGGCCGTATCCCGTCATTGAGTGTATCATATTGCCTGTTTAGTTGTCCCGCTTGAGGCGGATTAACGCCAAGCGTGCTTTATGGGCAAAGGTAGGGATTTTTGGTCGATTTATTCATGGTTGTGCTTGAAAGTTCGGGTTAGGCGTTCTCCTTGTGCCTTGCCTGTTGGGCTTTTTCTTTCGAGAGCCGATCGGCTTTATCCTGTTCGTCGGCCAACCGTAAAAGGTTTCGGAACTCTACCAGGTTGGATATCAATAAGAACACGCACGCCGCGGTGGCGAGGTATTGGATCGATCCCGGGATAAATACTTCCAAGGTGATGATCGTGCCCAGCAATACACGTACTTCGGTCGGCCCAAAGACACCCGAATCGATGGAGTAATTCCCGCCTATTTTATAACGCAATTGAGCCGTGATCATCTCCCAACCGTAGAGGACGACGAAGAAAAAGCCGGCGTATTTCCATACTCCCGGCGCGTAGATGGTGAATCCCGTACCGATGAGAAGGGTACCGATCCAATCCACGGTCACGTCTAACGAGAAACCATACCATTTGCGGGGGGTATTGCGGTAGTAAGCCAGCCGCCCGTCAAGCGAGTCACCCAGCCAGTTAATAATAAAACCAAGGAGAGACAAGAGCAGCCAGTAACGGCTGAAGTAGAAGCCCAGCACGAAGCTGGCCGCCACCATCAGGTTACCGAAAAAGCCGATAGCGGTTAACCCGTCGGAGCTAATCCACGAGGGTACCTTTTGCACGAGGTACGCGATGCTTTTCTGTTCTGATTCACGGAGAATATTGGTTCGCTGGCGATCAGCAGTGATGAGCTTGAGTGACTTTGCCATGCTTCTTTTATCATTCTTCATATTGGGTCAATTTTCGCGTGATGTTTCTTTTTGCCATTTTTTCTCTCCCTGCAAATGTAAACAATTAATCGCTATGTTACGAATTTGTTTCGGAAAAACTAAGGAATCAGTAATTAATACGCGATTGGGTGAAAATAGGAGATAGAAATTAATAGGGAAACCGTATCTTTGTGATGAACGGCTGAAAATTTATGTTGTTTATGGCTAAAACACAAGAAATTGCCCCGCCTCCTCACAGGAAGATCATTCACATCGATATGGATGCCTTTTACGCGTCCATTGAGCAGCGCGATCATCCCGAGTACCGCGGGATGCCGGTTGCCGTGGGATACGGCGAAAAGCGGGGGGTCGTGGCCGCTGCCAGTTACGAGGCGCGTGAATACGGTGTTCACTCCGCGATGCCGTCTGTGACCGCGCTTCGCAAATGCCCGCGTCTCATCTTCGTGACACCCCGTTTTGATGTCTACCGGACTGTCTCTAACCAGGTGATGCAAATCTTTCATGAGTACACGCGGTTGGTAGAGCCGCTCTCGCTCGACGAAGCGTTCCTCGATGTAACGGTCAACCACCCGGGAAACCGCTCCGCCACCTTGATCGCGAAAGAGATCAAGCAGAAGATTTTCAACCGCACGAGGCTAACCGCTTCTGCCGGCGTGTCCTACAACAAGTTCTTGGCCAAGATCGCGTCGGATTACAGGAAGCCGGACGGGCTCTTCGTGATTGAGCCGGAAAGAGCGGAAGCATTTATCGAGAAGCTTTCGGTCACCAAGTTCTTCGGGGTGGGGAAGGTGACCGCGGCCCGGATGGAAAAGCTGGGCATTCGAACGGGGAAGGACCTCAAGCAATGGAGCGAGATCGACCTGGTACAGGAGTTCGGCAAAGCCGGAATCTCCTATTACCATTTTGCCCGGGGCATCGACGACCGGGAGGTGGAGTCGGAGCGGGTACGTAAATCACTGGGAGCCGAGGAGACCTTTTTGGACGACTTGAGCGAGATGGTGGATATCTTGGGCGCGCTCGACCAGATTGCCCGCGAGGTGCACCGGAGAGCCGATAAACGAAAATTCCTCGCCAAGACAGTCACCCTGAAAATCAAATATGCCGACTTTACCCTGATCACCCGCAGCAAAACCGTGAATTACTTCGTGAACTCGTACGAGAAGCTGTTCGAACTGGGGAAAGAGTTGTTATTGCAGGTGGAAGATTACCAAGAGAAAAAAATCAGGCTGCTGGGCCTCACCCTCAAGAAG
>JBBACU010000177.1:0-5072 GCA_041656815.1 Proteiniphilum sp. | reverse complement strand
CAATCCTTGAATCGGTAGCCTTATCTCTCTTTCACTTAGTACAGGCTCTAGAGGGGAAAACAAAGGGCAACTACATCGTACCCTCGGGCGGTGGCGCCCAAAGCAGGTTGTGGCTACAGATCAAGGGCAATCTCCTGAACAAACCGTTCCGAGTGCCCGAGTCGGTAGAACTCGCCTGCAAGGGAGCGGCCATGTTGTGCGCGGTAGGCATGGGCTACTTCGACACCCTCGACGAAGCCACTAAACAACAGGTCACGTTCAAGGAGGAAATTCATCCAGACCCCGGAGAGTCTGCATTATATAGTAAATGGAATAATCAAATAACAAACAGTGTAATATGAAGGAAAAAAGAGACAAAATATTACAGGTCGCTAAGAAATCGCTCGATATCGAGAGCAAGGCAATCTCGGATATTTTGGACTATCTAAACGAGGAGAGTTTCTACAAAGCGGTAGAAGTGTTGAGTACCTGCCCAAAAATCATCACCTGCGCGAGCGGCTCATCGGGCATCGCGACTAAAAAGTTCTCTCACTCGCTCAACTGCATCGAGCGAAACGCCCAGTTCATGTCGCCCGCGCTTGCCATTCATGGCGGCTTGGGATGCGTGAAGAAGGGAGACGCGGTAGTGATGGTTTCTCGCGGGGGGAAAACAGCTGAATTGCTACCGATTATTGACGTGTGCAATAAAAAAGAGGCCATCCTGATTGGTCTTACAGAGAATCTGAATTCTCCCTTGGCGGAAAAATCCCAAGTGGTTGTTCCCATGAAGATAGAAAGAGAAAGCGATCCGCTTAATATCATGGCTACCTCCAGTTTTGTAATTACAATCGCCATTTTTGACGCTCTCTTGGCAGCCATCATGGAGGCTACCAATTACAAGTTAGAGCAGTTTGCGCTCATCCATCCCGGGGGAGCAGTAGGTAATCGGTTAAACAAGTAACTATGTACAAAGGATTAAGTATAAAACCGCCCTTTTTCGAGATAGGCCCAAAGGCGTTCATGTATGGTGAACGAATGCTCAAGTTGGCCAAGGCGGCCGATGAGGCATCAAGAAAATACGACGTGCGGATTATCCTCACCCCCCAACCTTCCGATATCTACCGGTTGGCGAAAGAGACCGAGCACGTGCTGATATTCGCGCAACATATGGACCCGGTGGAAGTGGGCCGGGGAAACGGCTCCATACTTGCCGAAGCCTTGAAATCTTCCGGGGCGGTAGGAGTCATCCTCAATCACGCGGAAAAACCGATGAAACTCTCGGACTTGGCAAAGGCCATTAAACGAGCCGACGAAGTAGGATTGGTTACCATGGTGTGTGCCGACTCTATCAAAGAGGCAGAAGCCATCGCGCAACTATCCCCCAATATTATCGTACCCGAACCCACCGAATTAATAGGGACAGGCGTAACGAGCGACGAGGAGTATGTTATCGCTACCACCTCGGCCATAAAGAAAATAAACCCGGAAATTCAAGTGCTGCAAGCGGCCGGGATTTCAAATGGGCAAGATGTCTATAAAACCATTAAAGCGGGGGCTGATGCTACCGGAACCACGAGCGGCATTATGAAAGCGGCCAATCCCGAGGCCATGCTCGATGAGATGATTCATGCCGTACGGAAAGCATGGAACGAAACACGAAAATAATTAAGAAAGAGGAATTAAAAAATTAATATAAAAGGAGGAATTAAAAATGAAAATTTACAGGGGAACAATTGCATTGCAATCAAAAGATCACCGTCCCGACTTTCATAACGTGACGGACGAGGTAAACAAGATTCTTGCCGAATCAGATATCAAGAACGGCATCTGCGTGATCTATTCACATCACACGACCTGTTCGGTCATGACGCAAGAGTGCTCGCACGATCTGAACTTCTTTGGCAGGGAGTTCTTGCAACAAGATTTGAACAATATCATGGAAAAATTAGTCCCCACGTGCCGAACCGAAGGACAGTACCTGCATCCCGGACCAAAGCATATCGAGTTCGCGTTGACTTTCCCCGACGAAGAACCCAAGGGTAGCTTGAATACCGACGCGCACCTGCGTTCCGTATTCTTTGGCCGTTCAGAAACCATCCCTATCGTTGACGGCAAGCTGTCGCTCGGGGATTTCGGGTTTATTTATTTCGTTGACTGGGACCAGATTCGCGAAAGAAAAAGAGAGTGTGAAGTTCAAATCATGGGTGAGTAATATAAACAATGGGTATAACACGAATCATAGCTCCTTCGGTGTTGTCAGCAGACTTTGGCAACCTGAAGCAGTCGTGTGAACTAATTAACAGGAGCGCGGCAGAGTGGCTTCACGTGGACGTGCTGGACGGCGTGTTTGTACCGAACATGTCGTTCAGCTTCCCGATTATCGAGGTGCTAAAAAAGTATTGCCACAAGCCGCTTGACGTGCACCTGATGATTGTTGAGCCGGAAAAGTACTTGGAACGGTACGTTGAAGCAGGGGCAGATATCTTGACAGTTCACTACGAGGCAGTCAAGAACCCTATTCACACGCTGAACTCGATCCGCACGCTTGGCGTGAAGGCAGGGATAGCCATCAATCCCGATATCCCGGTGGAATCGCTACGAGGATTAATCAGATATTCGGATATGGTACTGCTCATGTCGGTTTTCGCCGGTTTCGGGGGACAAAAGTTTATAGAAGATACATGGGAACGGATTGATGAATTAAAGAAACTTATTGAAGAGGAAAATCCCGGCTGTTTAATCGAGATTGACGGGGGAATAAACCGGGACAACGCTCCACGACTGTTCGAGCAAGGAGCGCACGTGCTCGTGGCCGGGAGTGCGGTATATAATTCATCGGACCCGTTAGAGGAGATCCGCGTGATGCTCGATTAACAGTGGATCAGAAAGAATAGAAATAAAAGGTTATCATATTCATGGCAGTAATGGTAGTTATGCCCCGTCAGGGGCAATCGGTAGAGAGTTGTATCATCACCGAATTATACAAAAAAAAGGGGGATCCTGTAAAAAAGGGGGAGATGTTGTTCTCCTACGAGACGGACAAGGCCTCGTTCGAGGAAGAGTCCCCGGCCGACGGGGTGATCCTCGAGCTTTTTTATAACGAGGGCGACGAGGTTCCCGTGCTCGAGAATATGCTGGTTATCGGCGAGCCGGGCGAGGATATCTCCTCGCTGGTTGCCGGCTCCAAGACAGGGGATAGCGAGGACGCCGGGCAAGCGAGTTTTGGTTTTATCTCCCCCCGGGCCCGGAAGCTGGCTGGCGAGAAAGCCGTGGATACTGCCTCCATCGCCGGTAGCGGGCCCAGGGGACGTGTAATAGAAAGGGACGTGCAAGCCATAGTGCAGGATCGCCCCAAAATGACCGCCTTGGCTAGGAAGGTAGCCGCGGAACAGGGGGTCTCGCCCCTCTCCCCGGGGACGGGCCTTGCCGGTACCGCGCGGGCTTCCGACCTCTCAGGTCCCGGTAGGATTGCCGCCTCTACTTCCCCGGTATCCCCCGCGGGAACTTTTACCGGGCAAGACTTCGAGGATAGAAAGCTCTCCAACACGCGCAAGCTGATCGCCCGCTCCATGCATGCCTCGCTGCAAAACTCGGCGCAGCTCACCCACCACTTGGGTGCCGACGCACGTAATATGCTCTCCCTGAGAGAAAAAGTAAAGGCGAGAATGGAAGCAGGAGAGGTCTATACCAACATCACCCTGAACGACATGGTCTGCTTCGCGGTCATCAAGGCACTGAAAAAGTTCCCGGCCGTGAACACCCATTTCCTGGGTGACTCCATCCGTTATTTCCACAAGGTGCACCTCGGACTAGCCGTGGATACCGAGAGAGGGTTGATGGTGCCCGCGGTGCGTGATGCTGACGACCTCTCCATCACGGGGTTGTCCAGGCGGCTTAAAGAGGTGGCGATCTCCTGCCGGAAAGGTAGCGTGAACCCCGATATCCTCTCACCGGAAGCCGCCACTTTCACGGTGTCCAACCTCGGGAATTACGGGGTGGAGATGTTTACCCCGGTGATCAATTTACCCCAGTCGGCCATCCTGGGAGTGAACACCATCCTCCCCAGGCCGAAAGACCTGGGAGGGGGTGTTTACGCTTTCGTGCCGCATATCGGCCTCAGCCTTACCTATGACCACCGCTCGCTGGACGGAGGAGAGGCGACCCGGTTCCTGAAACAGGTGGCGATAGAGATCGAGACGCTGGAAATTTAATGTGCCAATGAGATTAATGTGCTTAATCATCAAATCAATAAATCATCAAATCATCAAATCAAGATACAATGCCCAAGATACAACCGATTGACCCAACCAAGGCCCGCGAACCGGGTTTTGTTGAATTACAACCCATCCCGGTGAACCGGTACCAGAAGAGCGTGAAGGACGAGCTGGAGAATTTCACCGCGGAGGAACTCAAGGCCATCTATCATGACATGGTGCTGATCCGCGAGTTCGAGACGATGCTGAACCTTGTGAAAACCAAAGGGGAATACAACGGTACCCCCTACAACCACCCGGGCCCGGCCCACCTGTCCATCGGACAGGAGTCGGCCGCGGTGGGGATGGCCTGGACCCTGACCGTGGACGACTTCATCTTCGGGAGCCACCGCTCCCACGGGGAGATCCTGGCCAAGGGGATGTCGGCCATTCATAAACTGGACGACGAGAAACTCATGGAGATCATGGAGTCGTTCTTCGACGGAACCATCTTAGCAATCGTGAAAAAGGGCTTTGACGGGACGGTCAAGGAGCTGGCCCGGCGCTTCCTGGTCTACGGCACCCTGGCGGAGATCTTCGCCCGGGAGACCGGCTTCAACAGGGGACTGGGTGGTTCTATGCACGCCTTCTTCACGCCGTTCGGGGTGTACCCCAACAACGCCATCGTGGGCGGCTCCGGCGATATCGCCGTGGGGGCGGCCCTCTACAAGAAGGTGAACCGGAAGCCCGGGCTGGTGGTGGCCAACATCGGGGACGCCTCGCTGGCGTGCGGCCCGGTGTGGGAGGGGATCACCTTCGCCGCGATGGACCAGTTCCGGGAACTCTGGGAAGGGGACATGCGGGGAGGCCTGCCGGTGATCATCAATATCATGAACAACC
>JBBACU010000176.1:0-5080 GCA_041656815.1 Proteiniphilum sp. | reverse complement strand
GCAAATATGCTCGCGCTCGAGGGCACCACTGAAAATGACGGAGGAGGGCTGTTCTTAAATGGCTCCGTGAGCTTTGAACCGGACACCATGAACCTGTTTAACCTTTCCGCGTCGCGTTTCGGCGGAGGGTATAACTCACTCTCGTTGCAAGAGGCGCTCTCGGAAGGGATTCGCCCGTATTCCTATAATACCCGCGGCAGGAGCGAAGGGAAGTACGGTGGAATTAATTTATCGGCCGACTACCAGCGGAATTTCAAACGGAAAGGCGAGATGCTGACCCTGTCGTACCGGTACGAGAGCAATCCCAATGACAGCGAGTACGACAGCGAGTACAACGACGTCACGGGCAGCTTCTACTATCCTGACGGGTATCGCCTGCGGAGTGCCAACGACGCGGGTGGCAGCGAGCACACGGGACAGGTGGATTACGTGAACCCGTTGGATGGGAAACATAGCATAGAGGCGGGCTTAAAGTACATATTCAGGGATAATTCCAGCCGTGGTGAACATACTTACTATGACGCGGGAGCAGGGCAGTGGTTGCCCGACGAGGAACGGAAGAACGACTTGGACCATACCCAAGGTATTTTCTCGGGATACGCGGGATATGGATACAAAGCTGGAAAATTCGGGTTGAAAGCAGGTCTTCGGGCGGAACATACCGGGCAAGATATCCACTTTATGAGCATTGATAACGATACGCTCGTGAACACGAGCTTCTTCGACTTGGTTCCTTCGCTCACCCTCTCCTATCAACTGGGAATGACCAGCACGCTGCGAGGCGGGTATAACATGCGTGTATCGAGGCCCGGCATCTGGTACCTCAATCCTTACGTGAACGACGTGGACCCTAACAACATTAGTTACGGGAACCCGCACCTTGATGCCGAGCAACAACACAATTTCAACATCAATTACGGCTCGTTCTCGCAGAAGCTCAATTTCAATGCCACGCTCAGCTACTCGTTCGCCAAGAACGCGGTTACCCGGTATAGTTTTATTGATGAAGATGGTGTAACGAATAATACCTACGGGAATATTGGCAAGAACCACACCATGGGTACCAACCTTTACGTGAGCTGGACACCTACCCAGGCATTGCGCACCTACTTGAACGGGGGCATCAGCTACACCGATATCCAGAGTACCGGAGGCCAAGAATTGAGCCAGGAACTGCGCAACAGCGGCTTCTCCGGCAGGGCGTTCGGGGGTGGTACCCTTACCTTTCCCGGGGATCTCAGGTTAGGAGTCAACGGGGGGCTTTTCTTGAACCGCGTTCAGTTGCAGACCGAACAGTCTCCCTTCTATTTCTACTCCTTTAGCCTGATGAAGAGCTTCCTGGATAAAAAACTGGATCTCTCGCTCAATGCACAGAACGTGTTCTCGAAATACCGACAGATGACCACTACCACGCGGGGCGAAGGATTCGTGCAGGAGAGCTTGTACAAGAATCCCATGCGGAACCTCCGGTTAAGCGTGACCTACCGTTTTGGAGAGTTAAAGACATCCATGAAACGGGTACAACGCGGTATCACCAACGAAGACGTGATGCAAGGCGGGGGTGAAGGAGGAGAGGGAGGTACCGGTACCTCCGGAGACGGAGGTCAATAGCTATTATAGTATGCGAATAGATATAATAACCGTTCTCCCGGAAATCATTGAAGGAGCCCTTTATAATTCCATCTTGAAGCGTGCTCAAGAGAAGGGGCTGGTGGAGCTCGAACTGCATAACTTGCGTGATTACACCCTGGATAAACATAAGCGGGTAGACGATTACCCGTTCGGGGGCGAAGCGGGTATGGTGATGCAGGTAGAACCAATCGACCGGGCAATCGGGCACTTGAAGTCACAACGCGATTACGACGAGGTGATCTACACGTCGCCCGACGGCGAGCAGTTCACTCAGGGCGTCGCGAATGAATTATCGCTGCGGGGCAACCTTATAATTCTTTGCGGTCACTACAAGGGAGTAGATTACCGGGTGAGGGAGCACCTGGTGACGCGCGAGTTATCCATCGGAGACTTCGTGCTGACGGGAGGAGAACTCGTGGCAGCCATGATTGCCGACGCGATCGTGCGGGTTATCCCCGGGGCGATTGGAGACGAGCAGTCCGCTCTTTCCGATTCGTTCCAAGACGGGCTGTTGGCGCCCCCGGTGTATACCCGCCCGGCGGAGTACAAGGGTTGGAAGGTGCCGGAGGTGTTGTTGTCGGGCCACGAGAGAAAAATTGACGAGTGGCGCCACGAACAGTCGATCGAGCGCACGAAGCGGCTTCGGCCCGACTTGCTGTAACATCCTTTTGTAACATCCTTGATCGACCAGTTTTCGGCGGCTGCCTCGAAAGAGGAAATCGGCCCGACTTGCTGCAACACCTTTGATCCCGCGCACCCGGTCAACTTGGTATAGGATAATCGAGCGAGAGGTATTATCTTTGCAGTGTGCCGGCATCAAGCCAAGACAATAAACATGGAAGTTAAACAAACAGCCATCGAGGGCTTACTCATCATCCGCCCGCGTGTTTTTATCGACGAGAGGGGATATTTTTTCGAAACCTATTCACAACGTCAGTTCAAAGAGAAGGTAAGCGACACCCTTTTCGTGCAAGATAATGAAAGCAGCTCTACCCGGGGCGTTTTGCGGGGATTGCATTTTCAAAAACCGCCTTACGCGCAAGCCAAATTGGTGCGCGTGGTAAGGGGAGAGGTGCTGGATGTGGCCGTGGACCTGCGGGCCGGGTCCCCCACGTTTGGAAAACACTCCGCGATAAAGTTGTCGGAAGAAAACAAGCTGCAACTCTTCATTCCGCGCGGGTTCGCTCACGGGTTTATCGTCCTAAGCGAGAAAGCCGTTTTTCAATACAAATGCGACAACTATTACATGCCCGAACACGAGGGAGCACTTTTGTGGAGCGATCCGGCGCTGGGGATCGACTGGCTACTCCCCGAGGACGAGATCGTGCTTTCCGAGAAAGATAAACACAACCCGTTGTTGAAAGACATCATCGTGCCATGAAATCATTCATTAAAATTAGACTATTCTTCGCCATGGCATAATCCAAGCAAGCTTGGCTCTGCTCATTTGGCTTAACAGAATAGTTCACTAAAGTTAGACATTTTCTCGCAACGACATAATCCAAGCAAGCTTGTCTTCTGTTCGTATTGCTTAACGAAAATGTTCCTCGTTATCACATTTTATTCTATCTTTGTATAAGATAGGATGTGCCTCGGAAAACTGTGAGCAAGCTCCCGTTTTCTCTCGGCTTTCACTATCTTTGTATAAGATAGGATGCGCCTCGGCATTGTTCAAACAAGCTTGACACTGCTCTCGGCTTTCACTATCTTTGTCATTTAAAAACCACAACGATAAAAGAAAAATAGAAAAATGGTTATAGCTGTTGATTTCGACGGAACGATCGTCGAACACGCGTATCCTGCAATAGGGAAACCAATTCCCTTTGCCATAGACACCCTTCTTCAATTACAAAAAGAGAACCACAAGCTTATCCTATGGACAGTGCGCGAAGGAGAATTGCTTCAGGAAGCAATCGATTATTGCGCGGAACGGGGGCTCTACTTCTACGCGGAGAATGCCAATTATCGCGGGGAGGACAGGGCAACCGCTAATCGCAAGTTAGGTGTCGACATGTTTATTGACGATAGAAACGTGGGCGGCTTGCCCGATTGGGGGGTTATTTATAACGCGATCAACGTGACCCTTCAAAAAGGGGATGCCCTGCAGGTCTTGGCCGGTCAATCGGCGATGCCCGAACCAAAAAAGAAAAGAAGGCTTTTCAGTCGTCGGTAATGCGTGGTAATGTCCGGTAAGCGCGATAAGCAATGCTCTTGCGGGACGTATGAAAATCTTTTTATAATTGGCTGCTTAATTACCGGCGTACCACTGATACATCCTCTTTACCCCTTCTTCGATCTCCACGGTGTGCCGCCATCCTAAACCATTGAGCTTGGAGACATCGGTGAGCTTCCGGAGGGTGCCGTCGGGTTTGGAACGGTCGAAAGCAATCTCGCCGGGGTAGTCGACGGTCTGCTTGACCAGCATGGCCAAGTCGCGAATGCTGATCTCTTTGCCCGTGCCAATATTGATGTGGCAATTCCGCACCTCGGTTTTCCCTTGCGACAGGTCTTGAAAATTCACGTTCTCCATGATGTAAACCGAGGCATCGGCCATGTCTTCACTCCAAAGGAATTCCCGGAGTGGTTTCCCGCTTCCCCAAAGCTCCACCCGCTTTTCGCTGATGCCATATTTGCGAAGTTTGCTTTCTATTTCCTGTTGGCTGCCGTCGCCGGAAACTCCTTCTACCGGACGTTGGGTAAAGTCTTCACGGATCGTGTCCCAGTCGTTGTTCATCCATGCCTTTGCCAGGTGTATCTTACGGACGATCGCGGGCAACACGTGGCTCTTCTCGAGGTCGAAGTTGTCGTTTGGCCCATACAGGTTGGTGGGCATTACCGCGATGTAGTTGGTGCCGTACTGGATGTTGAAGCTTTCACACATTTTCAGGCCGGCGATCTTGGCAATGGCATACGGTTCGTTGGTGTATTCCAAGGGGCCGGTGAGCAGGGTGTCTTCGCTCATGGGTTGTGGCGCTTCACGGGGATAGATGCAGGTGCTGCCCAAGAAAAGAAGTTTTTTGACGCCGTGGCGGAAACTCTCCCCGATGATGTTGTTTTGGATTTGCAGGTTCCGGTAGATGAAATCGGCCCGGTAGGTATTGTTGGCGATAATGCCTCCCACGTGGGCCGCGGCAAGGATGACGTGCTCCGGTTTCTCCTCTTCGAAAAAAGCACTCACGGCCGTGCCATCCAGTAGGTCCACCTCGGAGCGGGACTTTCCTACCAAACGGGTGTATCCCTTTGATTGCAGGTTCCGCCAAATGGCCGATCCCACTAATCCGCGGTGGCCGGCAACGTATATCTTGCTATTTTTATCCATGATTGCTCTCTTTTTTTACAATTTCCATATCGCTTTTTACCATTCGCCTCACCAGTTCTTCGAATGATGTTCTACGGGGATTCCATCCGAGTAGGGTCTTGGCCTTGGTGGGGTCGCCCAGCAGCATCT
>JBBACU010000175.1:0-5108 GCA_041656815.1 Proteiniphilum sp. | reverse complement strand
GGATATCCGTTTGTACGTGGGAGAATCCGCGTACGTGGGACGTCGGGATCATAGCAGCGCTTATTCTCCTTTCGAAACCTTTGATGGAAACGGGTTTGAAACCAAGTATGGATTCGGCGAGACGATTACGCTCACGACCAGTGCCATTCCAAGAGGACGCACGGTATTTGTTCGGGTCGCGGCTCGAATCAGGTATGTAACCGAAGGCACCAGCCGGTATAATTACAACGCGGCGAAACGTGTAAATATGCCTCAGTAGATCAGGTAATGGGGGACGTTTCCTCTGACAGGGAAATGTCCCCTACTTTTTTCAACAAAAGGCATCGCGTTGAATCGTGTAAACCATTAAGAAAGGGATGAAAAAGATTTTATCTGCTTGTTTCCTCTTGATCGTTTGTGTTTGTGCGGACGGCTACGCGCAAGACACGCTTGTAATGGTCGAGAAGTATTTCAATCCGGTCGTTCGAAAAGACATGCCCGACCCGACCGCGATCCGGGCACAAGATGGCTATTTCTACGTGTATACCACTTCAAGACTGGTAAACATCATGAAATCCCGCAACCTGGTAGACTGGACCTCCGTCGGGACGGCCTTCACGCCTGAAACACGCCCCAGCTTTGAGGAGAACGCGGGCATATGGGCGCCTGATATCGAGTTCATCAATGAACAACACGTGTTGTTTTACACCATGTCGCGACACATGGGTTGGCTCACCAATGGTATCGGGGTGGCGGTCTCGGACAAACCCGAAGGCCCGTTTAAGGATAAAGGCGAATTAATCCGGGCAAACAAGATAGGAGTCATCAACTCGATCGATCAATGCTACGTGGAAGATTCAGGCAAGAAATACCTGTTCTGGGGAAGTTTCAACGGCATTTACGCCATCGAGTTAAATGACGACGGGCTATCGTTGAAAGAGGGGGCCGCGAAAATGTTAGTCGCCGGCGACATCTACGAAGGGGTTATGATTCACAAACGAGGGAACTATTATTACCTATTTGCCTCCATAGGCACTTGTTGTGAAGGGGTAACAAGTACGTACCAGTTGATCGTTGGAAGGGCAACGTCCCTGTTAGGGCCCTACCGCGACAAAAGCGGTAAAGATATGCTCGAGAACGGATTTAGTTTAGTCATCAATCACAACGAGCGTTTTACCGGAACGGGGCATTGTTCCCATATAATCAAGGATGATGCCGGCAATGATTGGATACTATACCACGCGTTTGATAATACAGACCCGGCGGGCGGCAGGAAATTAATGTTGGACAGGATCCGATGGGACAGGGCCGGTTGGCCTTACATAACCGGGGGAAGTCCCTCGATTGTAGCCGATAGACCTATCTTTAATAGGTAATTTATCATTTATGAATAAGAATACGTTGACATAGCTCATTTACAATTCACCATATCAAGATGAAAATCATGTCTTTAATAAAAGGAAAATCAATATTTCACGTGATTTTATGCATCGCGTTGCTTTTGGGAAGTAATTCCGTCGCCGCTCAAAGTCCGGCCGATGATGTATACCTGTATATCGGCACGATTAATCCGAAAACAAGGGGCACGACCCCTGTAATTAAAGTTCCCGGCGGAACGATCGGGTTGTTTCCTACATTCCGACCGATGACCGATTGGTATTTTGCCGATAAAATTTTTGGATTTCCGTTGGGTATCGGAAGCTTGATGGCAAATACCGGCAAAATGGAAATCGGCGTCACGGAAAACGCGTCAAGATTTGACCACGATCACGAAAAAGCAACTCCTTATTACTATCAGGTACTGCTTGAAGACCCTGATATCAACACGGAATTTACCATCACCAAAAATACGGTTATTTTCAGGTTTACCCTGCCTGAAAACGACACGTCCAATTTATTCCTGAACTTAAATGGAAATATGAACGTGGAATTTAAAGGCAATACCATTATTGAAGGCGCGTCCATACCGCGGCGACAGGATCCCGCGAGGGGAGGAGCAAGAATGGGCGGTGCCGGCATGTCTTTTTTCCACGCGGTATTAAATAAGCCTTACGCTTCGCGCGGCACCTGGCGGAACGATACGCTGCACGCGGGCTCACAAACGCAAACAGGCAGCAATATCGGTTGGTATGTCAGTTACCCGACTACCCGTTCGCCGGAGGTCATCGAATTGAGAATCGCCATCTCACGCAACAGCATGGATGAAGCCCGCGCTTTTATGATAAACGAAATTGGCACTTCGACCTTTGAACAGCTGAAAGACAATGCAAAAAAATCGTGGGATGAAGAGTTGGGGTTGATTAAGGTGAAAGGCGGTACTGAAAAACAACGTCGGCTTTTTTACACGACCCTCCACCGTACACGCTCACTTCGAATGGGCAACGTGTGGGATACGTATCGCGGCGCCTACCCGCTTCTATCGCTGATTAAACCCGAAGAGACAAATCGAACCATCCAAAACTGGCTCACGAGATACGACGAAACCGGTTGGTTGCCAAGCTCGGGAGCAATGATAGGGCATCATTCCACCGCGGTTATCGTGGATGCATATTTCAGGGGAGTACGCGATTATGACATCGAGAAGGCTTACGCGGCCATGAAGAAAAATCATAACGAAGCCACCATGATACCCTGGAAAGATGAGATGTATATCACCGAACTGGAGCAGTGCTACTTCGATAACGGATTTTTCCCCGCGCTGCCTGTCCGGGAAGATTTTGACACCACACGGCAAGAATTCATTAATCACCAATGGTTGCCCGATATTAAGCCTTTTGATAAATACAACAGGTTGCCCTACCAGTCGCAGTGGCTTCCCGAGCCGGGCGTTGAAGAGTGGGTACCGGAAGTGCACAGTTGGCATAGAAGACAGTCTGTTTCGGTAACACTCGAACACGCGTACGACGATTGGTGCCTGGCGCAAATGGCAAGAGAGCTGGGGAAAGAGGACGATTACCAATTGTTTATGAAACGCGCGCGCAACTACCAGAATTTATATAAGCCCGAAATCGGTTTGATGGCGCCAAAGTCGGCTGACGGAAGATGGATTGAACCATTTGACCCCATGTATTCGGGAGGCTTTGCCGGTGAAGGTTACTTTGCCGAAGGCAATTCATGGAAATATACATGGCACGTGCAGCATGATGTCCAGGGACTGATCAATTTGATGGGGGGTGACGAGAAGTTTCTCGAAAAATTAAACGAATTGTTCGTGGTGGGCCACCGCAACGACAAACTTCAGTTCTTGGCCCAATTCCCCGATATGACAGGTCTCATGGGGATGTACACGCATGGGAACGAGCCTGCATGGCATATTCCTTACCTCTTCAATTACGCGGGTCAGCCATGGATGACCCAAAACAAGGTACGACAGATGTTGGATTTATGGTATGATACCACGCCTTTCGGACTAAGCGGCGACGAAGACGGGGGTTCCATGTCGAGTTGGTACGTGTTGAACGCGATGGGATTTTATCCGCAATGCCCCGGCAGGCCGATCTTTGACATCGGCAGTCCGATTTTTGACGAGGTCATTATCAACGTGGGTAACGGAAGAGAGTTCATTATTGAAGCAATAAACGTGTCGCCACAGAATAAGTATATCCAGTCGGCCACGTTGAATGGGCAACCGCACGACAGGCCATGGATCGAGCACTCCGATATCGTTCGAGGAGGCAAACTTGTATTTCAAATGGGTCCGCGACCTAACAAAAGCTGGGGGAGCTCTCCCGATGTGAGGCCACCCTCCATGTCGAAACCCACCCGGTAATTCATCCGGTTCATCAACCATTAAAATCCGCGCGACGAGCATATATCGATGTGATGATGTGATGATGTGATGATGTGATGATGTGATGATGTGACGATGTGATAATTATTTAATCAAATCAGTAAATCGGCAAATCAGCTCATTGTTTGTTCCATACACCATAATGTGAAAACAAAATAATCGCGCTAAAATCAATAATTTGAGTCATATGAAACGAGCATGAGAATCATTCTCACACAACTACATGATTAAAGCGAGTTCCATATGATACCATTGAACTATTTGCGTCAAACCAAACGAGCATAATATAAGCAAGCTTATCTTCTGCCGTGGTGAGCAAATATCTAACTTTAGTGAAATAAATAATTTTAATCATATGAAAATCAGAATCTTACTATACGGGCTTCTTGCGGTTCCGTGGATGATATCATGCCATAGCCTGCAGAATCAAGATACACCGGGAGAAAAGACCGCTTTCCAGACCTCCGGTCACTGGAAACCCGTGACCGACGTCAGATCCGATGTCGCAATCGTGTACGGGGCAGGCGACCGCCGCACTTCAAACAACCGGCCCGCGATGACGTTTGAAGAACGGGTGCAGACATGGCGGGACCGGGGGTATACCACCCATTTCATGACCGGTATTGCCTGGGGCAATTACCAGGACTACTTCACCGGGCAATGGGACGGCGAATGGCATCTGGACGAAGGGCAGAAGACTGTCAGGGGCGATACGATCTGGCATGGAAGGATGGTGCCCTATATCGTGCCTTCCATGAATTTCATCAAATACCTCAAGGAGAAACATGTAAAACGTGTAATTGATGCCGGTATCGACGCGATACACATGGAGGAACCCGAATTTTGGATGCGCGCCGGTTACAGTGAGGCATTTAAACGCGAATGGCAGGATTATTACGGGTTCCCCTGGCGCCCGCAGCACGAATCGCCCGAAAACACCTATCTGTCCAACAAGTTGAAATACCATCTGTATTATCGCGCGTTGGACGAGGTGTTTACTTACGCGAAAGAATACGGCAAAAGTAAAGGAATGGACGTTCGTTGCTACGTGCCCACCCACTCGTTGGTGAATTACTCTTCGTGGCAGATTGTTAGCCCGGAAGCCAGTTTGGCGTCGCTGCCCAGCATGGATGGCTACATCGCGCAAGTATGGACGGGCACATCGCGCGAACCGACCTATTTCGATGGTGTTCAAAAGGAACGTGTCTTTGAGAATGCTTTTCTTGAATACGGCTCCATGGAGTCAATGACACGCCCCACCGGACGAAAAATGTTCTTCCTCACCGATCCCATCGAGGATTGGCCACGCGACTGGGTCGATTACAAAAAAAATTACCAG
>JBBACU010000174.1:0-5110 GCA_041656815.1 Proteiniphilum sp. | reverse complement strand
CGGAAATCATCTTCCCAGATATAGATAAATATCCGGAGATCGTTTATTTCCACGATCCGAATCTTCATTTCCTAAAGAAAATACAGAAAGCACTCCATTTTATACAAACAAAATACGTTCTTTTTTGTGCGGAAGATGATTTTATTGTTCCACAAGCTGTAGAAAAGATAACGGAATATCTTGATGAACATAACGATTATTGTAGCGCGCAAGGCCATTTCCTCACATTTGAAGTCCATAAAAAGAAGATAGAATTTACACCTCGCTACATACGGGACTTTGACAAACACATGAAGGCGGACAACGCTTTGCAGCGCTTGGTCGAATTTCAGAGCCCCTATGCATCTATACTTTATTTTGTTATTCGGAGTAATGTTTTCAAAGAGATGTATACGAATTGTTTTGACGAGAAAAAACAGTTGCTTTTTACTAATCTATTTGCGGCAGAAACTTATTTTAACTACTATGGTCTCATTAAAGGGAAACATGCTACATTACCTTTTTTTACGCTGCACGTGAACGAATTGCCGGTTCGGCAACTACAACCACTATCCCTTTTACCGCCATAATGACAAAGGCGGAATACCATAACGAACGAGAAGGGCTCCTTCTAATTTTAGCGAGCAAATTAAGCCTGGAAGAAGGAATTTCCAAAACAGAGGCTTATGAAGTAATCTTAAGGCTTTTAACGAAGCCTGACTTAGATAAAGCAACATCACAGAAACGCCAGTTAACTCTTTTGACTGAAAAACATAAACTGCTAAAGCCTATAAACAAACTTCTCATAGCTCGCTACAAACAAAAGGGATTGAAAGCTGTAAAAACATTGGAAAGTTATCCATGTTCATTTTCCACAAAAGAAAAAGATGAAATCATCCATCATATAAAAATGATCACGACACCATGAATAGACAGCCATAGCTCACTACCACGTTTTTTTTCAAATAAAGTTTCCATACGCACATTATGTATACTGCAATGAACACAATTACGAAATAATGTTTACCATACCAAGCAAAAACAAGCATATTTTGTCTGCGCGAATAAGCATTCCGCATTTTTACCTCGTTTTTATTCCTGTAAAATCCGTGTCTATCTGTTTTCCTGCAAGTCATGCCTTGAGCCATTTGTTCATTCCGCTTTTCATCCCGTTTAAGAGCATGAAACAATATAAAATCGCTATTTTTGTACTCTTACATCGATTATCCGGGAATGAAGGTACTTTTCATCAGCACATACGATATTCAGGGAGGGGCAGCCATTGCCGCTACCCGGTTGATGCACGCGATGCGAGGTGCCGGATACGACGTGTCAATGGCGGTACGTACCCGACTCGGTACCGATCCCGCGGTATTCTCCGTGGGAAGCAACAAGGGAAATAAGCATCGGTTTTATTGGGAGCGGGGCGTTATTTTCTTGCATAACCGTTTATCAAGAAAGCACCTGTTCGACGTGTCGATCGCCAATACCGGGGTATCGATCACGGAGCTCCCGGAATTCAAAGCAGCCGACGTGATCCACCTGCACTGGATAAACCAAGGGATGCTCTCGGTGAAAGAGATCGGGAATATCCTTTCTTCCGGGAAGAGGGTGGTCTGGACCCTGCACGATATGTGGCCTTTTACCGGCATCTGCCATCATGCCGCCGGATGCCAACATTACGAAACAGCCTGCGGCGTCTGCCCTTACTTGAAAACTCGTTCGCCGGGCGACCTCTCTTACAAGGTCTTTCAACAAAAGCAGGAGGCTTACTCGAAAGGAAAAATCACCTTCGCGGCATGCAGCCACTGGTTAAAGGAGTTAGCGGAGAAGAGCCCGCTCACCCGAGGACACAATATCGTGAGCATCCCCAACCCTATCGACACGGGCCTATACACCCCGGGGGACAAGGCGGCTTTACGAGAAAAACTGCAACTGCCTGCGGAGAAGAAAATCGTGCTGTTCGCCGCCGCGAAAGCATCTGACCCGCGCAAAGGCCTGGAGTACCTGATTCGCGCGAGCCATATCGTCGCCGGTAAACGAGACGACCTCTGCTTTCTTGTTGCCGGCACCAACGGCGAGGAAATTGCCCGGCGTCTTCCCCAACCGGCAAGGAGCATGGGTTACGTGGCTTCCAATCATATGCCGGAATTGTATAGCGCTGCCGACCTCTATATCACGCCCTCCCTACAGGAGAACCTGCCAAACACCATCATGGAGGCGATGGCTTCGGGTACCCCATGCGTGGGGTTTCGAACCGGAGGCATTCCCGAAATGATTGATCACGGGGAGAACGGGTACGTGGCGGAACACCGGAGCGCGGAAGACCTTGCACGGGGTGTGGTAGAAGTGCTGTTCAAGGCCGACCGGGAGAAACTCGCGCGGAGTGCCCGCGAGAAAGTAACGCGAGAATATAGCCAAGAGATCATTGCAAACCAATACAAAGCGATTTATGAAGGGAAATAACTTCACTGACAAAGCACACTGGGAGGAGTATTGGAAGAATTACCGGTACGATAAAGTGCCGCGGAAAGTGGTCTTCGACAAGTTCGTGCCAAAGCTGACCACGGGGAATAACCTTATCGAGATCGGCGGGTTTCCCGGGGTATTTTCCGCCTACTTTTACCGACAGGGCATACGGGATGTCACGATCCTCGATTTTTACATCAACACGGGTATCGTCCGGAAGTTCGAAGAGATAAATGATTTACCCGGGGGAAGCATCCAATGTATCGACAGCGATTTTTTCGCGTTCACGACCGACAAAAGATACGATGTGGTCTTTTCTTCGGGGTTTATAGAGCATTTCGAGGACACCGAAAACGTGATCAAACGGCACGTCGACCTGCTATCGGAGCAGGGGCAGCTATTGATCCTTATTCCCAACTTCCTGGGATTGAACGGAAAGATACAGCGACGGTTCGATAAGGAAAACCTGGAAGCACACAACCTGAAATCGATGGAGATTCCCCGGCTGAAAGAGATCATGCGGCGGTTTGAGCTGCGCGATACCTCCGTGGACTATCTCGGGAAGCCGATGGTATGGCTCGAGCCTAAACCGGAAAACCGGGGCAAAAGAAAATGGGTGAAGACGCTGAGTTATGCCATCAAGCTGGCGCCCGTGAAAGGCAAATTCCTTTCCCCTTACATAGCTATTTACGCAAGAAAATGAACACGTTATCCGTCATCACCGTCACCTATAACGCCGAACACACGCTGGAGCGGACACTGAAAAGCGTTCGGGAACAAACATACCCCGGTATACAGCACGTGATCGTGGATGGCAAATCAAAAGACGAAACAATGAGCCTGATCCGGGAATATGAAAACGACAACATGACTTGGATCAGTGAGCCCGACGAAGGGCTATACGACGCCATGAACAAGGCGATCGGCATGTCCACTGGCGACTACCTCTGCTTCCTGAACGCGGGCGACACCTTTTACGCGCCGGACACAGTGGAGAAGATGATGGGCTCCTTCATGGAGGGACAGCCGCCCGATATCCTCTACGGGGAAACAGCCATCGTGGATGATAACGGCCGCTTTCTCCACATGCGCCGCTTGAAAGCGCCTAAGCGGCTTACCTGGAAAAGCTTCAGGCAGGGTATGGTGGTGTGCCACCAGGCGTTTATCGTGAAGCGTGAACTGGCAGATCCGTACGATCTGTCGTACCGGTTCTCGGCCGACTTCGACTGGTGCGTCCGCGTGATGAAAAAAAGCAACTCCATTCACAATACCCGTCTCGTGCTCATCAACTACTTGAACGAGGGACTCACCACCGCTAACCGGAAAGCTTCGCTCAAAGAGCGCTATCGCATCATGGCAAAGCATTACGGCAACATCTCTACCCTCGTTCATCACGCATGGTTTATTGCACGCGCAATTATTAATCCCGAAAAATAACGATGGCAAAAAGACGAAAGCTAAAGATTGAAGAGCTGAACCGGATCAGTATCGAGGAATTCCGGGAAGCCGAGAAGATCCCATTGGTAGTGGTGCTCGATAACGTGCGGAGCCAACACAACATTGGGTCGGTTTTCCGGACCAGCGACGCGTTCCGGGTAACGGAGATCCTGTTGTGCGGTATTACCTCTACCCCTCCTAACGTGGAGATACACAAGACCGCACTGGGTGCCGAAGACGCGGTAAAGTGGCACTATTTTGAGCAGACTCTTTCCGCCGTGAAAGAACTACAGGCAGAAGGATATGCCGTTTTTTCAATCGAACAAGCGGAAAATAGCTTTTCATTAGAAGAGTTTCAACCGGAAAAGGAAAAAAAATACGCGGTCATTTTCGGGCACGAGGTACACGGCGTGGCACAAGAGGTGATAGATGCTTCGGATGGATGCATTGAAATCCCTCAACACGGTACCAAACATTCCCTGAATGTCTCGGTCACCGCGGGAATTGTTATCTGGGACTTTTTCAAGCGGTTATAAGTCACACCCCGCCAAAGAGGCTGGCTTCTATCTATGCTTTTTTTAACTGCAGGCTCTCCCCGTCGAACTCCGCGTAGGAAAACAGGGTGATCCAGTCCCCCAGCATCACTACCCGGGAGTGCTCCGCGATGGGCAGGTCGACCAACACGTGCCGGTGCCCGAAAATAAAATAATTGATACCGGGATCCTCTTTTAGCTTCTCTTTCGCGAAACGGATCAGGTGCTCCCGTTCTTCCCCCAAGTAGGGGGTGACGCCCCCGTTTTCGCGGCTGCTATTGGACCAGGCATGGGCCAACGGGATCGTCCACCGGGGATGGATGGCCGAAAAACACGTTCTAAGAAACTTGCTGTGAAATATCTTTCGCAGGAGATGAAACGTCCGGGAATCGTCGCCCAAACCATCTCCGTGAGCAAGAAAGAACTTCTTGCCGTGGATGGTGGTGATCAGCGGCTCAAAATGGAGAATCAACCCGCACTCTTCGGCAAGGTAATCCGTTAACCAGAGGTCGTGGTTACCAATAAAAAAGTGCACCTCCACACCGGCATCGGTCAGCTCCGCGAGCTTACCCAGCAGACGGGTGAAGCCCTTCGGGACCACGTGCTTGTACTCGTACCAATAATCGAATATATCGCCCATGAGGTAGATCGCGAGGGCACGCTCCTTTACCCCATCGAGCCAACGGCAAAGC
>JBBACU010000173.1:0-5116 GCA_041656815.1 Proteiniphilum sp. | reverse complement strand
TTTGACATACCGGAAGAAAAATAGTTTAATTTTGTCTCGAATCATGAGGAAAATATGAAGAAAACAGCATTGATAACCGGGGCATCAAAGGGTATCGGGGAAGCGTTGGCGCGACTTTTCGCGGAGAACGGGCACAACTTGGTGCTGGTGGCCCGGGGCGGCGAGGTACTGCATCAATTGAAGCGGGAGCTGGAAGAAAAACAGCGATCGAATGTTCACGTGATCGTGAAAGACCTGTGTCTTCCCGAGGCGGCGCGGGAGGTGTTCCAAGAGGTGAAAGAAGCCGGCATCGAGGTCGACTACCTGGTTAACAACGCGGGTTTCGGGGATTGGGGATCGTTCGTGGATAAGCCTTGGGAGCGATACGAACGGATGATCGCGCTCAACGTGACCGCGCTCGCCCACCTCACGCACCTCTACACGCGCGAGTGGAAGGAGAGAAAGAGTGGGAGAATATTGAATATTTCTTCTACCGCGGCATTCCAGCCGGGTCCTATGATGGCAGTTTACTTTGCTACCAAGTCGTTCGTCCTCCAACTCTCCGAGGCATTGAGCCACGAGCTGAAGAAAGAGGGCATCACCGTCACCGTGCTGTGCCCCGGCCCCACGAACACCTATTTCGGGGAGGAGTCGGGGATGAAAGCGTCGCGGCTGGTGAAGAACGTGAAGATCGCTTCAGCACGATCGGTTGCCAAACTGGGGTATACCGCGATGATGAAAGGGAAACCGGTAGCGATTCATGGAACGATGAACAAGCTGGCCCCCTTCGCCATCCGGTTCTTGCCCCGACGATGGGTTACGCGCGTCTCGGCACGAGTCATGCAACTCCCCAAAAAGAAAGGCGGGAAGTAAGCGTGCGAGTGAACTTTTCGCAAGTAGGGGCATGGCCGAATACTATCAGTATAGGGAGTAAACTGCACAACCTGACATACAGATGAAACTTGAACATTGCTAAACAGACCGACCGTGAAATGGCTTGTTAATATATGGCTTATAGGGATCGCGGTGCCGGTTGTCGTCTATGCTTCCCCCGCTCCCCGCGTTGCCCTCGAGCGCGGGGACAGCATCGCGTTGTACTTCCAGCAAGCAAAGGAGGCCACGGCCAAGCATGAACACCTCTGGAATAAAGATATCTACGGCCCTCTCTTGGTGGTGGATCCCAAGACGAGGGAAGCCTTTGCCAATGAACCCGACGAAGAGGGCCGCCTTACCCTCGATAAGGGCCTCTACCGCGGCGTCCTGCCCCGGGAAGTGCCCGTGGCAAATACCGATACGCGATGGAGCGGCAAGCACTGGGCCATGCTCGTGTTGCCGCTGCCCGCGAACCGGTACGACCGGGTGGACCTGATGACCCACGAACTGTTTCATAGCGCGCAACCCTCCTTGGGGTTCACGCCGCGGAGGGAGGAGAACCAACACCTCGACCTGAAAGAGGGGCGAATCTACCTCCGCCTCGAGATAAAAGCATTGGAAGCCGCGTTGAAGGCGCCGCGGCTGAGGAGAGCGGAAGAGCACCTCCGCAACGCGCTCCTCTTCCGGAAGTTCCGGCACCAAGTTTACCGGGGATCGGAGCTGTCGGAGAACCAACTGGAATTGCTGGAAGGACTGGCAACCTATACCGGCCAGATGATGAGCGGGCGCGATAAGTGGGAGTGGCGCGCGTACCTGTTACGGCGGGTGGAGCAGTTCGTCGAAACCCCTACCTTCGTGCGCTCGTTTGCTTACGAAACCGTGCCGGTCTACGGTTTTTTCCTCTACCAGAAAGATAACCGCTGGAACTTGAAAGTCGACGATGAAACGATGCTTACCGAACTGTTCTCCGATGCGTTCGGGATGGAACGGCGCATCCTGCTGCAATCGTATATCCGCCAGGTGGCCGACGAGTATGGTGGCCGGCGGATCGTGGAGGAAGAAACCCGGAGAGCCGCTTCGAAGGAGGAGGAACTCGACCGGTTCCGGGAACTTTTTTTTGAGCTCCCCCACTTGGAAATCCGGTTGGAGGATATGAAGATGTCGTTCGACCCGCGAAACCTGATCCCCCTCGATGAGGACGAGGGAACCGTGTACCCTACCGTGGAGATCAGCGACAACTGGGGCACCCTCACCGTGAGCGAGGGCGGTGCCTTGCTCCGGACGGACTGGCGTTGGGTCATCGTTTCCGAGCCGTTGGAGATTACAGGGAGGCGTGTCGCGGGTGAGGGATGGGTCATCGACCTCAACGAGGGATACTTTGTAGAGGAGGCGGCCGAGGGCGTTTTCCTGCTGACGAAAAAGAAAGGAACGCTGCCCGCTCCAACGGGTAACCTGCCACTACACGAATAGAAAAGAAGCACATAATTTGGCAAGAAGCAAGAAAATGGGTAATTTTACGCACCCATAATTTGAAGGAGAGCGGATGAACGAAGGAGAGAAAAGAGTAGTTAGCAAAATGATCGCCATTCATTGCCGTTCTGTTCACCGTGCGGACCGTCAGCCCGGCGAAGAGTTATGCGAAACCTGCAAAGAGTTGAAGGGGTATGCGATGCAACGGTTAGAACGATGCCCGTTTGGCGAAGAAAAACCCACCTGCGGGAAATGCCCTATTCACTGCTACAAGAAGGATATGCGCCAGAAAATAAAAGAGGTGATGCGATACGCCGGGCCGCGGATGATGTTCTTGCACCCGTTGGACACCCTTCGCCATTTTTACCAGGAGTACCGGCGTGATCGTCAGTTCACCTCCCGGCCAAAACCCAATCCCAATCCCAATCCCAATCAAAACAGGTAGGTGTCATTTCTCGATTCACATAGCGTCTTGGCCGACCTGCTCGCGGAACACAACGAGCTGATCCCGGTGCTGAACCGTTTTGGAATACGACTCGGGGTAGGGGATAAAACGCTCCACGACTTGTGTGAGGAGCTGGATTTGAACAGCGACTTTATCCTTACCGTGCTTAATGTTTACCTCGACGAAACGTACATCCCCGATGCTTCCCTCGCCCTGTTCGACGTGGAATCGATTGCCGATTACTTTCACCAAACGGTGGAGAATTATATGCACGACCTGGTGCCGAACATCGAGAAACACCTGCACGCGTTCATCGCGATAAGCGGCCCCGATAACCCGGAGCTGATCATGCTGCGCGATATCTTCATGGAATTTAAAGAGCGGATGACAAACCACTTTCGGAAGATGGATAGC
This sequence comes from Proteiniphilum sp., assembly GCA_041656815.1. Lineage (GTDB taxonomy): Bacteria > Bacteroidota > Bacteroidia > Bacteroidales > Dysgonomonadaceae > Proteiniphilum. The sequence continues at coordinate 1,935 of JBBACU010000173.1, read as the reverse complement.
CACGACGACTTTCCTGACGCGTTGCTTCACGACTTGAAAAATATCCTTATAAAACACCTCTCCGCGGACTATAATCAAAACCTCTGCCACGCGGTCATCTTCTCGCTCCATTCCCTCGAAAAGGACTTGGAGGCACATAATAGGCTGCGTGACAGGGTGCTCCGTCCCAAGATAAGCGAGCTGGACTCCAGCGGGATCGAACAATTGCAGCAAGCCATCTCGCACGATCACGCGCGGCCCCACGGGGGCGACGACCCCCAACTCACCAACCGGGAGACCGAGATACTGCAGCTTATCGTGCAAGGGCTGTTGAACAAGGAGATCGCGGAGAAACTAAATATAAGCCTGAACACGGTGCTTACGCATCGCAAGAATATTATGGCCAAAACGGGCATCAAGACGGTGTCGGGACTCACGTTTTATAGCATCCGGAACGGGTTGATATCCGTCTAATTGAATGAGCGAAATGAAAACGAGAAAAAACAAATTCCTTCATATGTCACTTGCCAACTGGGGAGAGGTGCGAGAACATGCGTACGACGTGGCTATTCTCCCTTGGGGGGCGATGGAACCGCATAATTACCACCTTCCCTACCTTACCGATTGCATCCTCTCGTACGAGATTGCAGGAGACGCGGCAGAGATGGCATACCAACAAGGGGTTACCTGCATGGTCTTGCCGCCCGTTTTCCTGGGATCGCAAAACGCGGGACAGTGGAACAAGCCGTTCTGCGTGCATGCCCGGAGCGAAACGCAGAAGGCGATCCTCGAGGATATCGCCGCCTCCCTCCATGTGCAAGGTTTCCGTAAACTGGTGATCGTGAACGGGCACGGCGGGAATAGCTTCAAGTCCTATATTCGAGACTTGGCAATGACCCGTCCCGACTTTCGTATCGTGGTGGTGGACTGGTTCGCGGTACTGCCCAAGGAAGGGTACTTCGAGGAGGATCCCGACGACCACGCGGGAGAGCAAGAGACTTCGGTGATGCTCCATTATCACCCCGAACTGGTGTCGATGGAACGAGCCGGCGACGGGGCTACCACCCCGGGAAAGATCCCTGCCTTGGAAGAGAAAGTGGGGTGGGCGCCCAGGCACTGGGACGAAGTATCCGCGGACACGGGCATCGGTAACCCGAAAAAGTCGACCGCCAACAAAGGGAAACACTACGCGGAGGCGGTCGCGCGGAAAATCGCGCAACTACTGGTCGAACTTAAAGAAGCGAGTGAAAGCGGCGGGGAGTTCACGTCGCCAACGTGAAAGGAATAACTGGGTAACCGATTTGAAACCAGCACGAGAAAAAGCAATAATAGAGAGATAAATGCTTTTAAAAGAGCGCTAAAAATCGTACTTTTGTGCTCCCGAAACGGGTTGGACATCACTGGCGATGGCCTGCCCGCGATCGATCCCCGTCCCGCTGAAATAAACCGGGATAAAATGGAACCGGTGCATGACCCGTCAAAATAGTAGAAAAAGATTTTCAAAATAATAAATTAGTAGTAAACGTATGAGTAATCAGAGAGAGAAACTTTTCACCGATTTTCCTCCTGTAACCACCGACGAATGGATGGAGGTGGTCACGCGGGATCTCAAAGGAGCCGATTTCCAAAAAAGGTTGGTGTGGAAGACCGATGAAGGGTTTAACGTGAATCCTTTCTATCGAGCGGAAGATATCGAAGGATTTCCCGCCACGAATAACCTGCCCGGGCAGTTCCCCTACGTGCGGAGTACCCGGGAGGATAACACGTGGTACGTGCGTCAAGAAATCGACGTTAAAAATTTCGCCGAGGCCAATAAAAAAGCGCGGGCCATGCTGGGCAGGGGCGTCACCTCGTTCGGCTTCCGCCTTCCGAAGAACGAGTTATCCGCCGAGAACCTGCAGGTGCTCCTCGATGGGATCGCGCCCGATAAGGTGGAACTGAACTTTAGCACCTGTA
>JBBACU010000172.1:0-5131 GCA_041656815.1 Proteiniphilum sp. | reverse complement strand
AGAATATGACAAATATATCACTTTTTTTCAAGGACATAGTCTTGTCCAATCGATTTAAAAAGCAGTTTTTCACTTTTTTAATCCTGCTCCTCTCTTCGTTTACATTGCAAGCGCAGCATACATTGCAGGGAACGGTGGTGGATCGGGGAAACCAGCCCCTGCCCGGTGTAAGTATCGCCATCGAATCCACCTTGGAGGGCACGGCAACAGATATTGATGGCCGGTTTAGCTTTACCACCAATCAAGAGCTACCGATAACACTTACAATCAGCTTCTTGGGATTCAGAACACAAGAAATCGACGTCTATGAAGCGAGCGATGATATCAACGTGGTGCTTTCCGAAGAAGCCAATATCCTCGGCGAGATCGTAGTCACGGGTGTAGCACAAGGCACTTCGCGGAAAACGTTGTCGTTCGCACTTACCAAGATCGATAACGATCTTATCAACACCGTGCCCGCTACCGATGCTTCTACCTCCCTGCGGGGGAAAGTGGCAGGACTACGCGTCGACCAGGCCGGGGGGAACCGGGGTGCCTCGGTTTACCTAAGAGGTTCTAAATCCGTGGAAGGCGATATCGAGCCCCTGATCGTGGTGGACGGGTTCGTGACCGGGCTTCGCCTTGCCGATATCAATCCCAACGATATCGAATCGATCGAGGTGGTCAAGGGAGCTGCCGCGTCGGCCTTGTATGGCACCCGCGGGGAGGGAGGCATCATCCAAGTGCTCACCAAAAAAGGCCGAAACGACCGAAAGGTGACTATCCAAGTGGATAACGAGATCGGGGTTACCAATATCTTACTGCTGCCCCCTACCTCGAAGTACCACCACTTTAAAGTGAATAGCGACGGTTCGTTCCTGCTCGTGGATGGTGCACGGGTAATCGATTACAAGGAGAACGGGTTCTCTGTAAACCTGCACCCCTATCAAAACTTCTACGACAATACCAAGAACATCTTGGGCAATAACCTCTATTTCTCAAACTCGGCAGCAGTGGCACTCAACGGCGACAACCACACGGCGTACCTCTCCGCGCAAAACCAGTACAAGGGAGGCATCTCGGATGCGGTGGGAGCCGACACGAAGCAAAACCTGCTCTTCAATCTTAACTACAAGGTAACCCCGAGGGTCACGGCAGACCTCACCGTGCAGTATTCTGATGCCAGTACCCCGTCCGACGCGGTCTCATCACGATCTGAAGGGCTGCTCTACTCTACCCTCCTGGTAGAGCCTCATATCAACTTGGCCGAAAAAGACGCGGACGGGAAATACGTCTTTTTCCCCGAGGGAAGCGACCTTTCCGGGCAACAATGGACCAATCCTCTCTACAGGCTCTCCCACCAAGAGTATAGCTACAACACCGAGAACCTACTATTAGGGGGTAAACTGAGGTACCGGATTACCGAGCACTTGGACGCGGAAGCCTCCGCCTCCCTCCAGAATAGCAACTACCGCGCCGAGGAGTACTACCCTATCGGCTACCGGACAATTTCTCCCAACCTCGAATTGAATAATGGGAATTATAGCTTGTCAAACCAACGAAATGAGACCAAAAACGGTCAACTACAGGTAAACTATAACCGCAGGACGGGACAACTCGACTGGGGCCTCGCCGCGAAATACGTGTATGAATTCTCCCAGGTCACGGGGTCAAGTGCCTCCGGGCGCAATCTTACCGCACCGGTGAAGAGCCTCGACGTGACCGAAGCAAGCACCCGGGACATCTCCTCCCTATGGTCGAAGACCGTCAACCACGGCTACTTCCTCAACGCAAAAGCATCGTGGAAAGATAAGCTCTTCGTGGATGCACTCGGGAGGCTCGACCAGAGCTCGCGCTTCGGGCGTGACGTGGGTACTGCCTTCTTCCCGCGTATCTCCGCCGGGTACCGCATCACCCAAGATATCAACCTGGATCCGGTCACAGAGTTGAAATTCCGCGTAGCGTACGGCCAAGCGGGAAGCCTCCCCCCCTTCGGGGCAAAAGATAGCAAGGTAACCATCTCCAGCTCGGGAGGAGTTAGCTATACCCAAAACGACAACACCGACCTGAAACGGGCGATCACCGAAGAGACCGAACTCGGTTTTGACGCCATCCTCTTCAACCGGGTAAATATCCAATTCAACTACGCTTTCTCCAACAGCACCAACGACTTTATCGCCGTCCCCGCTTTCGGCCCCATCTCCGGTTCAGCCAATATTTATGATAACTTGGGAGCGGTTAAATCAAACTCGTTAGAGCTGGAAGTGAACGGGCAAGTAGTGAGCCAACCCCGTTTTTCTTGGAGCTCGGGTATCACGTTCAGCCGTGTACGGAGCAAGATCACCTCGCTGGGCGACGTGCCCGAGTTTACCCAAAACGGGTTTCGCAAGGCGGTAGGTGCCAGCACCACGGCCATCTATGGTTATAGCATCTTCTCCGACCTCTCGCAACTCGATACAAACGAGGCAGGTTTTGTCACTAATGCTGGAGACGGTACCCTGAGGGTGGAAGATTACGTGGTAAACGAGTTTGGCGTGGTGGTAGAGAAATCAGCCCTCGGTACGGCCAACGAGGCACCCGTGTTTTACGTGAACCCGGCCTCCGGGAACTCGAAGATTATTGGTGAGGCATCGCCCGATTTCATCGTCGGCTTCACCAACACCCTCACCTTCGGGCCCTTCACGCTTTATGGCGTGATCGACTGGCAGCAGGGGGGCGAGAAGTTCAATGAAACAGCGCAATACCTGACCTACGTTTATCGCTCGGAATTCTCCGACCGGTCAGCACAAGCAGGCAAACCCCTCAATTTCACCACCCAAGTGTTCAACGCGTCGCAAGTAACCGACTACTGGATAGAGAACACCACCCACGTGGCACTGCGGGAGCTCTCGCTCTCCTACCGGGTCCCGGGCAACAAGCTGGGCATCCAGAGGTGGCTGCAAAACGCGACCCTCTCGGTTATTGGTCGCAACCTGCTGGTGTTAACCAACTACCAGGGCGTGAACGTGGATGGCATCGCCCAAGACGGCTTCAACTACCCCTCCTACCGGGTAATCTCCGGAAAACTAACCCTCAATTTTTAATCGATTATGAAGAAGAAATTACTATATTTTGTCGCCGCGTGGTTCCTACTCGTTTCGTGCGAATCCATTAATTTTGACGATCCCTCCACGCTCACCAACCAAGAGGCAATCGAAAAGATAAAAAGCCTCGGTTACCTGCTCACCACGAGCAGTATTCAAACAACGTTCAATACAACCACCAGCAACGCGGGCGGCTCGCATTTCAGCCTCTGGGCCGACCAATCCACCAATACCAATGGTAGCCAATCGTGGTGGGACTTTGCCAACGAACCGCGTCTGCGTCTCAACAACAATTCGGCGTACCGGGGCAACGCGGCCGTGCGGGACATCTATTCCAATTTTTACCAGGCAAACCTCGACGCGACCAAGGTGGTCGATATCATCGAAAACCAGCAGGTGATCATCTACGACGAAGCCGGGAACGACCGCACGGCCGACTGCCTGGTGGGGGCTTATTACGCGAAGGGGGTATCCCAAGGATACCTGGGTGTCATCTTTGACAGGGGCATCATCGTGGACGATGTAGCACTGACTACCCGCGATTTCCCGCACTCCTACAAAGAGCTCGTGGAGAATGGAATCAAGCACCTTGATAAAGCATTGGCGCTGGCGGAACAGACCCCCGGTCTGAAATTTGACTTCCTGAACGGGGTCACCATTCCTCGCGACACATTTATCAAGCTTGTCAACTCCATGGCCGCCCGCATCCTTTCGTCGGTGGCACGCGACACGGAGGAGGCAGAAGCGTTGGGTGCCGCGCATTGGAATAAGGTGTTGGATTACGCGACAAAAGGGTTCACCGAGGATTTCTTGATAACAACGGTTTCCGGCGGATACTACAACGCCTTGATCAACGCACTGGAGCGTCCTTCCGGCGGGGCTTCCCACGTGCCTGTCGATATCAAGATTCCCTACTTGGCCGATAAGAACCACTCCACCCCCACCTCCTACCCGCTGGATAACAGCGTGATTCTCCCTCCTATCGAGACCGATGACGAACGGTTTTACGACTATTTCACCTACACCACCAACTTCGGGATTTTGCTCGAAGCGAGGGGGCGTAATCTATTCAGCAATTACATGCGTTCGCGATGGATGCACCCCGCGCGATCCACATTGAACGTGGAAGGGGCTGTCAACCCCTACTTTATCGCGGAAGAGACACGCTTACTCCGGTCGGAAGCAAAGTTCTGGTTAGCGGATTACCCTGGCGCGGCCGGGGAACTGAACGCGCCCAACGCTTCCCGCAAGGCGAAGGGGCAGCTACCCAACGTGAACGCGACACGCGACGACCTACTGGCAGCGTTGCACTACGAGTATGCCATCGAGATTGACGGGGCGGGGGGCACCTTTGTTCCTTTCACCTTCATGCGCCGGCACGACCTGCTTCAAGGGGGAACACCCACCCAGTTCCCGGTCCCTCAAGTACAACTCGATTTAATCGGGTTGGAAACCTACACGTTTGGAGGATTCGCCCAAGCGGGTGAGAAAGGGATTCACGGTGAACTTGCCACCGCGCGAAACAACGGGTGGAAATAATCAAGATTCAATAATCCAATTAATAATTTTTAATATGAAGAAGCATCTATTTTTTGTTGTCATCGCAGCACTTGCACTTGTCGCCTCCTGCACCGGCAAACAGCCGGAAGGGCTGTACCTGAATGGTACGGTCGAGGGCGTTTCGGAAGGAACGGTCTATTTGCAAAAGTTCCACAATAAATCGTTTTACGTGTTAGACTCCGCGCCCGTCACCAACGGCGAGTTTCGTTTCTCCAAGGAGGTAGAGTTACCCGAGATTTACGGGCTCACGCTGGATACCACGAGAGGGTCGTTTCTGGTTTTCTTGGACGAGAACCGGGCAACCGTCCACCTCGATTCGTCGAACTACTACCGCAACACCACCATCGTGGGTTCCGAACTGCATGACCTTTACGCGGAATACAAGTCATTGCGAAACGTGCCGATCGACTCGTTTATCCGAGAAAATCCCAACTCGCTGGTTTCCGCGTATGTCCTCTACCGCGACTTCTCCTACCGCCTCTCGCCCGAGGAGATAAAATCGAATATTC
>JBBACU010000171.1:0-5181 GCA_041656815.1 Proteiniphilum sp. | reverse complement strand
GATGCCCTTATCGTCCGGTTTATCCTCCCGGAAAGGCTGTTCGGTCATCACTTGCCCGTTGGCGTACTTCATGGTGGCATAGGTTGTGCCATTATATCCCGCGGGGATATACTCCACGGGGGTAAGTCCGTCCATACCCAGTGCCGCCTGCGCGATGTCAAAATGGTGTGCTCCCCAGTCGCCGATAAAACCGTTCCCGGTCTCCCTGTAATAACGCCACACTGCCCAGTCGCCGGTCTCCCTCAACTCGGGGTACGCGATCGGCGGGCACATCTTGGAGTTATAATGCACCGCGGGGAAGTTCAACGGCCCGAGCCACTGGTTAAAGTTAAGGTTCGACGGTACCGGCTCTTCCGGTAGGTTAAACGGGGCGGGGGGTTCCCCTACCCGCACGCGCACCTCCTTCACGTGGCCGAGGCTCCCGTCGCGCACCATCGAGATAGCCGTTTGAAACTCCTTGTCGGAGCGCTGTTGGCTACCCACCTGCAAGATGCGGTTATTACCCCGCACCGCCTTCACGATAGCGAGGCTCTCGGTGATATTATACGACAACGGTTTTTGGCAATAGACATCCTTTCCGGCCTGGCAGGAGTGAATCACGTTCAACGCGTGCCAATGATCGGGTGTGGCTATCGCGATCGCGTCAATATCTTTCCGCTCCAGCAATTGCTCGTAGAACTCGTACGTGTCGCATCGCTCGGGCATCCCTTTTGATTTTTGCCACGAGGTGACGGCCTGTTTAAAGCGATCATTCTTTATCGAATCCACGTCGCATCCCGCGGCTACCTGCACCCCGGGACAGTGAGTAAAAGCATGAAAATCACCGATACCTTGCCTTCCCAACCCGATAAAACCCAGAACCACCCGGTCGCTCGGCGCGATCCGGATACCACCCATCGTCCAGCTTGGCAGGATTGTCAAGCCGGTTAATCCCAATGCCGAAAGGCTCAGGAATTCTCTTCTCGTTACTTTTTTTGATTGACGTTGCATACGATTAAAATTAGTTGTTTTCATTCTACCCATTTAGTCCACTTCTCGTTGTCGCTCCAACCCGACTTGACCACTGTCTCGATAAACTGCATCCCCCGCACACCTTCGCGCACGTTGGGAAAATCCAACATCTGGGGCGTGGGCTCCTCGCCTGCCCGTCGTGCCATCACGGTAAGGGCAAAATTGCGGTAAATATTCGCGAACGCTTCAATCAGCCCCTCGGGGTGTCCGCCCGGCGTACGGATATTCCCCATCGCCTCCTTACCCAAGTAAGGATGGTTTCCCCCCACGTGCAGGATCTGCTCGGGAACATCCGCCTTCTTCAGGTAGAGCCGGTTGGGGTCATCGTGTCCCCATTGCAGGCCCCCCTTCTCGCCGTACACCCTAATCTTGAGATTATTGGATTCTCCCACCGCGATTTGGCTTGCAGCCAGCAACGCTTTTACCCCTTGCTCCATCCGCATCATCGCCGTACCGTCGTCATCGATCGGACGGCCGGGCACGAACGTGTTCAACTCCGCGCATACCTCTTCTACCTTCAGCCCCGTCACGTACTCGGTGATGTGCCACGCGTGCGTACCGATATCTCCCATGCAACCGGCTTTCCCCGATAGGTTGGGATCGGTGCGCCACCCCGCGTTGTTCCCGCTTTGCAGTTCAATCCGGTCCGAGAGCCACCCTTGCGGGTATTCCACGTATACACGTCGCAAGGTCCCCAGCTCGCCCGCGGCAATCCTCGCCTTCATCTCCTTCACGGCGGGGTAACCGGTATAAACATGCGTCAATGCCAATTCCAGCCCGGTCTCCTTCACCTTCTTCTCCAACGCTATTGCCTCTTCCAACGAGAAAGTCATTGGCTTGTCCAGCACCACGTGCATCCCTCGTTCCAAGGCCATCATGGCCGGCTCGAAATGCCATTTGTTGGGCGTCACGATCACAACGAACTCCATTCGCTCTTCTGCCGGCAGAGCCATCTCCTTTTCAAACATCTCTTGGTACGTGTCATAGATACGCTCGTCGGGGAGGCCATAGAAATGGCCCGACTCCTTGGATACTTCCGGCCGGGAACTAAAACAGCCACATACCAGCTCGGCCTTGTTCTCCATGATAGCCGCTCGCAGGTGAATGGCACCGATAAAGCCGGTAAGGCCTCCTCCCACCATTCCCATTCGTAGTTTCTTGTTCTTCATTATTGATTAAAATTTATTTTATTGAATTACCCTATCTGTATTTTGTACAGTTACAGCAAGTTTTCGTGTCACGTTAGATGCTTTATTCCTCATCAAGGCATCGACATCGATATGGATATTTTTTGATTCAAGTTTCGCAAGTGAATCCGAAATGTATGCAACTATAGCTGAGACCTATAGATATTTTGTAGGGACCCATAACTCAAAGTGAACGTAAGTCACAATGGGTCACAAAATATCGTCAGACGAACTTTTCCGTTAAGCTAACTGAGCAGAGCCAAACTTGTTTGAGCTATGCCATGGCGAGGAAAAGTCTAACTTTAGTGAACTTTTCCGTTAAGCTAATTGAGCAGAGCCAAACTTGTTTGAGCTATGCCATGGCGAGGAAAAGTCTAACTTTAGTGAAAGCTATAGTTGAAATCATACGACATACGAAACTTGAATCTTTGCTATTACTTCTTGGAAAAAAACGCGTCGAACGCGTGAGACGAGGTCTCGAAATCGACTCGTTTCGTGAACTCGCACGACTCCCTCGCGCCGTGCTCCCGGTCCATCGCGCTGTCCTCCCACTCGATCGAGAGCGGTCCCCGGTACCCGATCGCGTTGAGTGCCCGGATAATCTCTTCAAAATTGACCTTTCCCCTTCCCACGCTCCGGAAGTTCCAGTAACGGCGGGGATCGCCAAACGGCACGTGCCCCCCGAATACTCCTACCTGTTTGGGCGTGTCGCTCCAGTACGCGTCTTTCATATGCACGTGGAAAATACGGTCCGGAAACTGGTAAATAAAATCCACGTAGTCCACCCCTTGATACCCCAAATGGCTCGGGTCGTAATTGAATCCAAACGCGGGATGATTGTCCACCGCTTCCAACGCTCGGCGTGCCGAGAAGGTATCGAACGCGATTTCCGTTGGGTGCACTTCCAACGCGAAGCGGACTCCCAGTTTTTCGTACGCGTCAAGAATAGGAGTAAAGCGTCGGGCAAACTCTTTGTAGCCCTCCTCGATGGTGGACTCGGGAACCGGCGGGAACGAGTAAAGCAAGTGCCAGATAGGGCTACCGGTGAATCCCACCACCGTGTTCACATCCAGGGTCTTGGCAGCTTCCGCTGTCCGTACCAGCTCCTCGGCAGCGCGTTGACGAACCCCTTCCGGGTCGCCATCTCCCCAGATATAATCAGGCAAGATGCCTTTGTGCCGCTCGTCAATCCGGTCGCATACCGCTTGCCCCACCAAATGGCTGGAAATCGCGTGCAGCTGCAAATCATATTTTCCCAATAGATCCTTGATCCCTTTGTAGTATTCGGGATCGGTCTGTCGCACGTCCACGTGATCGGGTAATCCCAGTTCAAGGCCGTCATAACCAAACTCCTTTGCTTTGGCGCAGACGTTTTCCAGCGATAAATCTCCCCATTGAAGGGAGTACAGTGTTACTACTCGAGGCATTTTGATATATTTTACAGGGTTAATTTTAGTCACGTATTGAACTTTCGCGCGAAACTTTAGTCACTTGTTTTTGACTCCCGCGGAAGGAGGCGCGTCGTCCGGGGCGGCACCCCACGCGCGATTAGCCTTTTCGCCCATCACCAGCTCCAGCGTTCCGCCGTCCTTGATATCGTCATGGCCAAACCACGGTTTCGTCCATTCTTTCCCGTTTAGCCGCGCCGATTGAATGTATTTGTTTTCCTTGCTGTTATTCTTGGCTACAACACGGAATGTCTTGCCGTTTCCGAGTGTCATCGTCACCTCGTCAAAGAAGGGGCTGCCGATGTTGTAGGTGGGGCTTCCCGGCGTGACCGGGTAGAACCCCATTTGAGAAAACACCACGAAAGCCGACATGCCGCCGCCGTCTTCATCGCCCGGCACGCCCATCAGATCGTTCCGGAACCATTCGGTTACCAGGTCACGGATTCGTTTCTGCGTCTTCCACGGTTGTCCCGCGTAGTTGTACAAGTACGGGATATGCAGCGAGGGCTCGTTGGCCATCGAGAACTGTCCCACGTTTCCCGTGTGGTCCGGCAACTGCGCGTAGAACTCGTACTTGCTTTTTCCCAGCGGTTCGCGGAACGTCTGGTCGAGGTTCCGGACAAACTGCTCCCGTCCTCCCATCAAGTGAATCAAGTCGGCCACGTTATGTTGCACGTCCCACCGGTACACCCACGCGTTATTCTCCCCGTAATACCCCCGCGCGCCCATGCCACCGGAGAAGCGATAATCAAACGGCTCGATAAACCTTCCCTCCTTATCTTTCGGGTGAAAGAACCCCGTCTCCTCGTTAAACAGGTTACGGTAGTTATACGATTTCTCCATGAAGTAGGTGTAATCATCTTGCTTTCCCAACTCTTTCGCGACAAGGGCCAAGCACCACTCGTCGTACGCCGTGCCCAGCGTCACCGCCACCGGCTGGCGCCTTTCGAAGCCATGCACCTCGGGGATCGTTTCTTCCTCGCCTTCCCGCAGCGCGGGAATATACCCGTGCTCGTGATAGAACCGGTCCAGTTCGCCCGATGGTTGTGCCGACCAAGGGGCCAGCGTCTTCTCCATCACCGCGTTGCGCATGGCGGGATATTTTTTCTCCAGGTCGATGCCTTGCAGCCCCTTCATGTACCCATCAATCACGGTCGCGATGCCATGGTTGGAGTTCATCCGGCGGCTATCACCCGTGATCTCGGGAAAGGTGGGCCACCAAAACTCCGGCATCTGCTCGGACATCCGCAGGAAAGAGCGAAGGATATCAATCTCCGTCTCTGCTTCAATCAGCACCCTCAACGGGTGCGTGGCCCGGTAGGTGTCCCATATCCAGTCATCGGTGTAGAAAGGCGTTCCGTCATCCGGGTGAACCTTCCCGTCGAACGCGCTAAAGTAACGCCCATCCTCCGATATGCATACCGGCCGCTCGTAGGTGCGGTAGAGGGAGGTATAGAAAACCGCCTGGTCATCGTCCGACCCGCCCTTCACATCGATCTTGCCCAATGCCTCGTTCCATACCTCGCGTCCTTTCG
>JBBACU010000170.1:0-5199 GCA_041656815.1 Proteiniphilum sp. | reverse complement strand
GCCCCTGTAACCGATAACGAGCCGTGGCTTTCCTCTGCCATCGAGGTGGTCGGACAAACACTGGATGCCGTGTTGCAGTCCGGGATAAAAACCACAGACACCTACCTCCTTGGCTTTTCACAAGGGGCCTGCCTCGCGTTGGAGTTCACCGCGCGTCATGCCCGCAGGTACGGGGGGATCGTTGCTTTTACCGGCGGCCTTATCGGGAAGGAGATCGACCGGTCGAAGTACAGCGGCGACTTCCTGCAGACACCGATCTTCCTGGGAACAAGCGATCCCGACTTTCACGTGCCGGTAGAGCGGGTGTACGCGTCCGCCAATATCGTCCGAGAAATGAACGCGGATGTAACCGAGAAGGTATACTTGAACCGGGGGCACACCATCTCGGAAGATGAAATAGAGCAGGTGAACCGGATTATTTTTAATGTGCCAATGTGAATAATGTGATTAATGTGCCAATTTTCTTAGGAACGAGAGCATAGCCAAACTTGTTTGCGCGTTGCCGAGTGACGACAGAAAATGGACGAAGTCAATGTGATTAATGTGATGATGAAAGTGACTCGTGTATATGCCGATAAGAACGGCGACTCTCGTTTCGAAGAAGTCGCCATTCCCTTGTTTAATCAAGGCGAGATCGGCCGTCTTTCCGAAAACATTGAAGTGACCGCGTTGCAGTTCCGTACCGTCTCGCCGGATTATGACTATGATTTCCACCACGCGCCGCGACGGCAATACATCGTGCTGCTGGACGGCGGTGTGGAGATTGAAACATCCCTGGGCGAGGTGCGTCGGTTCCAGACAGGCGAGATCCTGCTGATGGAAGATACCTCGGGCAAGGGTCACCGCACCCGCAACCTCGAGAAGCGAGAACGCACCTCTCTTTTCATCCACTTGCCCAAGGAAAAATAAAAGTTTGGGACTATCGCGAGTAATTTTACAGCTAAATATAAGACCTATAACTATTTTGTGGGCACCCGCCCGATGCAATAGGCGTGATCTGATAAGCTGTCTGGACTTTTCCGTTAAGCTAAGTGAGCAGAGCCAAACTTGTTTGAGCTATGCCATAGCGAGGAAAAGTCTAACTTTAGTGAACGAAGCGAGTTATTTATCAGATAGCCTATGAATTTTCCCGTTAAGCCAAATGAGCAGTACCGAACTTGTTCGAGTAGTGCCATAGCGAGGGAAAATCTAACTTTAGTGAATCGGTAGCGGGTCACGAAATAGTGGAAATCGAGATATTTAGCTGTAAATATACCGCAAGCGAAACTTGAGTGAAAGTTTTACATTGCTCGGGATAATTGATTAACGATAATTGATTAACTTCGCGGGTAACCATTACTTTATGATAAAGTACTTGTCTTTATAATTTGAACTATCTTGCTCATATATATCTTTCAGGATCAAACCGCCAGGTTGCCGTTGGCAATTTCATAGGAGATTTTGTAAAAGGCCGAAGTTACGAGAAATTCCCTCCCTGTTTCCAAAAAGGAATCCTTTTACACAGGAAGATTGATCATTTTACCGATACCCACCCGGTATTCAGGGATACCGTGGATATACTTCGTCCCTCTTTCGGGCGATATTCCGGAATAATGGCAGACATGTATTACGACTACCTGCTCGCCTCTGATTTTGAACGGTACAGCAACGGGCAGAGCCTCGGCAACTTCGCCCGTGATTTTTATCTCTCGGCCTTGTTATACTACCGGTGGTTGCCCAAAAAAGTCAAAGGGTTCATTTTCCATTTCATACGAACCAACCGCCTCAAGGAATATGCCACCTACGACGGATTGCAATATTCGCTCGAAATCATGTCTGTTCACAGTAGCCCTGCCATCAATCCTACCCTTGGAATCGAGGTTCTTGCAACAAACGAAGCACAACTGAGAATCCTTTTCGATAAATTCATGGCAGTGGCCCGGCAAAAATTTCCCAACCCACGATAATCGTACTCGATAACCAGAGGTTTTTGTTGTTTAATCTCCTCGTCACGACTCATCGAATGATTTAAAGTAGCGCATGAACTGCGCGCGCTCGAACACGGTGGTGTCAATGGTGGGGTCGGCGTGCAACATCCCCTTGAATTCGTTGATACTCTTGAACCCCTTGGATTTCATCCATTTTTTAATTTGTTTCTTCATCCCGGGGATTAGCTTTTTCTCTTTGTCTTGGTAAACCGCGCTCACCATCTGCACCGCGCTGGCTCCTGCCAAGAGGCATTTGATCACGCCTTCCCAGCCATGCACCCCGGTGGAGGCAGCCAAGTCGATCCCGGGAACGTTCGCTGACGACAGCGATATCCACCGCAGGGTATCGCTCAGGTCCCCGGCGGAACTGTAGATGCCGCCCGATTTAACGCGTAAAGTATCTATATCGATATCGGGCTGGTATAATTTATTAAAAAGCACCACGCCATCGGCCCCGCTCATTTTCAGCTGGTTCACTATCCACGGGACGTTGTTGAACAACCTGCTCGATTTCACGATAACCGGGATCTTCACCGCTTTTTTTATGCTCTTCACGATGCCGATGTATTTATCGTACGTCTTAATAGGATGGAGCAGGGGATCGGACACGATGGCCGAGATATTTAATTCTAACGCGTCGGCGCCCGCGTCCTCGATATGGTGCGTGAACTCTACCCATGCACCGTCGGTATAACAATTAATGCTGGCAATGATGGGTATGGTACACTCGTTCTTGCTGTCCCGGATCAAAGCAAGGTAATCCATTATCTTGTTACTCTTCACGTAATTCAGTATCATGGGATACGCGTCGGGGTAATCCGATCCTTGCAGTTCCCTCTTGGATTCATTGTCGATTTGCTCTTCGAAAAGAGAACTCAAAACAACGGCACCGCACCCGGCTTTCTCCCAGGCCTTGTTTTTTTTAGCACTATTCGTCAGTCCCGAACTCCCGATCACGATGGGATTCCTAAGTTCTAACCCGGCATATTGAACGCTTAAGTCAACCATTTTACTTGTACCAATGATATTTATCTTTTTTGGGGATTATTTACATTTGCCCTGAAAATTATTCAAAAATACAACAAAATGTTTGATTATTTGCTTAGATTTGTAGACCAATCAACATATTTTATTTTTGATGAAAAGAATTTTGGTTACCGGTGGGGCCGGGTTTATTGGTTCACATGTATGCGCTCGATTGGTGAACGAAGGGCACCATGTAATTTGCCTTGATAACTTCCTCACGGGATGTAAAGGAAACATCGCTCATTTAATGGATGGTCCGCGTTTCGAACTCGTGGAACATGACATTGTACATCCCTACCCGATTGGCCCCGTTGATGAAATATATCACTTGGCTTGCCCTGCATCGCCCGTGCATTACCAACGAGACCCGATTAAAACCATGAAGATATCGGTGCTGGGCACGTTGAACGTACTGGGGATGGCTAAAAAACACGATGCTAAGATCTTGCTGGCCTCGACCAGCGAGATATACGGGGACCCGCTGGTACACCCACAACCCGAGTCGTACTGGGGAAACGTTAACCCGATCGGGATACGTTCGTGCTACGACGAGGGTAAACGTTGCGCCGAAACTCTTTTCATGGATTATCACCGACAAGAGAAAGTGCGGGTTAAAATTGTTCGGATATTTAACACGTATGGCCCCGGTATGCTGTCTCATGACGGGCGGGTTATCTCTAATTTTATCCTTCAAGCGCTGGAAGACAAAGATATCACCATACATGGAGATGGAAGTCAAACGCGTAGTTTCCAGTATATCGACGACTTGGTAGAGGCACTGGTAAAGACGATGAACACGGGCGATGATTTTTTGGGCCCTGTCAATATTGGAAACCCAACGGAGTTTACGATCAAAGAGTTGGCAGAGCTTGTCGTGGAATATACCGGTTCTCGCTCCAAGTTGATTTACCTGCCGTTACCTGAAGATGACCCCAAGCAACGCCGCCCGGACATTTCCCTTGCCCGGGAAAAATTAAACTGGGAACCCACCATTAACCTAAAAAAGGGGTTATCCCGGATGATCGCGCATTTTAAAGAAAAAGAATATACCCACGAATTGAAATAATAAGCATGATAAAAGATTTTTCGGGATATAAAATACTGGTCGTGGATGATATCCCGGCCAACGTTTTGTTGTTGAAAATGATGCTCGAACAAAGCGGGTTCGGGGTTCTCACCGCGCAAGGCGCAGAAGAAGCATTCTCCCGTCTCGAGGAGGAGCAGGTCGACCTGATCTTGATGGATGTCTTGATGCCGGGTGTTGATGGCTTTGAACTGGCGAAACAGTTAAAAGA
This sequence comes from Proteiniphilum sp., assembly GCA_041656815.1. Classification (GTDB taxonomy): domain Bacteria; phylum Bacteroidota; class Bacteroidia; order Bacteroidales; family Dysgonomonadaceae; genus Proteiniphilum. Next base: position 911 of record JBBACU010000170.1, on the reverse strand, counting down.
GCATTCCGATTACCAAGAAATACCGATTATTTTCTTGACCGCGTTAAACACCTCCACCGATGTTATCAAGGGATTCCAGCTGGGTGGGGATGATTTCATATCTAAGCCTTTCAACAAAGAAGAGCTCCTCGTGAGGATACGCTATCAATTGAACATGCTCGAAGCTAAAAGAACCATTAAACGCCAAACAGCAGAGCTCGAAAAAACCATTGCCGGTCGTGACTCGCTTTATTCGGTCATCGCGCACGACCTGCGGGTTCCCATGTCTTCGATGAAGATGATTCTTAACGCACTTGCTATCAAAGCGAAAGAACAACACGGAAATGAGGCAGAGCTGGTGGATATGTTGCATAGCGCCAACGAGATATCGGAACACCTATTCGTTCTGCTCGACAACCTGTTGAAGTGGACAAGCAGCCAATTGGGACGGCTAAAAGCGGTGCCTCAAAGCATTAACCTCCCCGAACTGGTTGAAGGCATCGTGGAGGTTTCCTCGATTATCGCCGCGACAAAAGACATACAACTCAATTTTTATCCCTCTTCGATGACAGGCATGGAGGTATTCATTGACATCGATATGATCAAGACCTCCATCCGGAACCTGATCAGTAACGCGATCAAGTTCAGCTACAGGGGGAGTGAGATCGATGTAGTTGTCAAAATAAAAGAGGGTGAAGCCATCCTCGAAGTCATTGATCGCGGTCGCGGGATAAGCCAAGAGAATCAAGCCAAGCTGATGGATCTATCCAGCCACTACACGACGTTCGGCACGGAGAATGAATCGGGATCGGGATTGGGACTGCTGTTAGTGAGCGAGTTTCTGAAACTTAATAACGGGCGTGTATTCTTCACATCGAAAGAGGGAGAAGGCTCTACTTTTGGTTTTGCTCTTCCCGTGCAGGATTTTTCCG
>JBBACU010000169.1:0-5227 GCA_041656815.1 Proteiniphilum sp. | reverse complement strand
CGCGGCATATCTTGGATCTTGCCACCGGCACGGGCGATTTTGCCATCTTGGCACAACGCATCCTCCGGCCGGAAAAAATTACCGCCGCGGATATATCAGAGGGGATGATGGCGGTTGGAAAGGAGAAGGTACGCGCGAAAGGATTGCAAGACATAATCTCGTTTGAACAACAAGACAGCGCGCGTATGACCTTCCCTGACAACACCTTCGACGCTGTCATCGCCTCGTTCGGCGTGCGTAACTTCCAGTCGATCGACCAAAGTTTTCAAGAGATACTACGTGTATTAAAGCCGGGAGGCGTGTTCCTTTTCTTGGAGCTTACCACCCCGGAGCAAACGCCGATGAAAGAACTCTACGCCCTGTACACGAAGCACGTCATGCCTCTGCTGTCAGGCCTTTTCACCTACAAGCAAGAAGAATACGCGTACCTTCCTAACTCCATTGCCGCGTTCCCGCAGGGAAGAGAGATGATGCTCGTCTTAAAGAAAAACGGGTTCCGTAACATCCGGTTGCGGCGTTTCACCTTGGGAGTCACCACCCTCTATCTTGCCGAAAAATTTATTAATTAATACGATGATGTGATGATTTAGCGATGTGATGGTGAGAAAAAATCGTTAAATCATTAAATCGTCAGATCGTCAACTCAAACAGATGGACATTTACGGACTAATCGGGTTCCCCCTCGCGCACTCCTTCTCCTCGCGGTTTTTCAATGAAAAATTTCAACGCGAAGGCATTGAAGCCGAGTACCTCAATTTCGAGATGGAAGATATCCGGGAGCTGGAATCCATCCTGCTTTCCACTCCTGGTTTGAAGGGGCTCAACGTGACCATCCCTCACAAGGAGAACGTGATTCCTTTCCTGCACGAGGTAACCCCTGAAGCAAGCAAGATCGGCGCGGTAAACGCGATCCGGGTGGAAAGGGAACATATGCTGATCGGGCACAACACCGACTACGTGGGGTTCCGGGATTCAATTGCCCCGCTATTAAAACCCGAGATCCATCGCAAAGCACTGGTATTAGGCACGGGCGGTGCCTCCAAAGCGGTGGTACACGCGTTAACCGACTTGGGAATTGAATGGAAGTACGTTTCGCGCGCTTCCGCGGAAGGACGGTTCAGCTACCCTGAACTCACGCCGGAAGTCCTATCCGAATACACCGTGGTGGTCAATGCCTCTCCCGTGGGGACCTACCCCCGGTACGACCAATGCCCGGACATTGCCTACGAGCACCTGGGAGCCGGCCATCTATTATACGACTTGGTATACAATCCGGAAGAAACCCTGTTCCTCAAGAAGGGAAAAGAACGAGGTGCCGTTGTAAAAAACGGGAAGGAGATGTTGGAGCGGCAAGCGCTGGCCGCTTGGAAGTTTTGGCAATAAAAAATCGCCCGCCTATATTCACATATAAGGGGGCGACTGATTTTCTTAGTTATTCTATAGTAGTTTCGAATCTACCAAGAAAATAATTATAGAGGTGCGATAGTGTAGTTTGTTCCGTTACTTACCACAGGGGTGGCTCTTGTGTCTGTTCTTGTCTCTCTTGCATTTCCTGCGTTTCTTGAGTCTCTCTTGTTTGCTCCGTTTGCTCGGCATCCAAGTTTACCTCTTGCGCTTCATCGTTCAAGTGAATCGTCTTTTCTGATTGATCCTCCTTGCTTCTCCCGGTAATCTTGGCAATCTTCCGGTTGTTATCGTACTGAAGCACGGTGATGTCGTAATCGTTAGCAAACTCACGGACCGCTTCTTGCACTTTTTCGTTCAAGTCCTCGAACTTCGCGTTCTGAAAGCCGTTGTCTTGCATCACCCCGGAAAGTTCACTCGTGGGAGGTTGCTGTTGATGCTCCACGCTTTCTTGCTCGGTTGCTTGGTCGCGATCTTTCTCTACTTCTTTCCCTTGCGCGTCAAAAAAGATCGTTTTAGAGGATTGGTCGTCTCTTTTTGTCAGCTTCACCTTGGTAAGTTGCTTTTCAGCGTTATACTTCAAGGCTTGCACATCGTATTCGTCGGATAGCGCGTTGATCGCTTGTTGCACCTGCTCGTTCAAATCTTCGAGTCTCACGTCAACGAAACCGTCGTCTTCAAATACTGTATTCACAACGGGGCGTTCCCCGGCCTGTACTGCTTGGACATTCGTGGTGGCAATAATACCCGCGATGATCGCGAATGATAAAATAACTTTTTTCATAATAATCACGTCTTAATTTGTTAGACTAGTTGGATTTTTTCCAATGTATTGCGACGTCGCTACGTCTACTCATATATTATCAAACTTCGTACTAAAAACGAGAAAAACCAGAGACCAACAAATAAAACACTGACAACAAATAAGATACGAAAAATCCTGCGAAAAAATCTTGTCCGTGTCGTTGTGGAAAAAGTGGGGAAACCGTGGAATTATTCCACACTTTTACTGTAGAATGGCCTTTTCAGGGAAAACCACGGGCAATTTGAGCCGGCGAATGGTGCGGTATTTAAAATTTATCCTGTATATTTGGCAAGCAAACCGCGAAATTATGGCATCGACAAAATCACCGGAACATCGGATACGGGTAAAAATAGGGTTGATCTTCCTCGTGGTCATCCTCTATTTTCTCGGGTTGATCGCTTATTCCTCCTCGCTAAAGACGAAAATCGATGCCCAAAAAGAGAGCATCGACAACTCCTACCGCGTGTTGTCATACAGCGACCAGCTCATTCACTCCGTTCAGCAGGCACAAGAAGTCTTGAATTTATACCTCGTGAATCCCCGACGGGCATACCGGAATCAATACGATTCCATCTCAGAAGACATTAACCGGCAAATCCTCAATATCCAGAACACGCCCACCGGCAAAGAGCAGGCGCTCTTGTTGGAAGATATCGACTCGCTGCTGCAGGAGAAAAACAGGATCATAACCCGGCTATTGAATCAATTCCGGTCGGAGAACCCCCTATTGGAGCTGGACAAGAGAATAGAGACCTACGACGACATCATTCAAGACTCGTTGGTGATTACCACCAATCAAGACACCACGGTGGTACAGGCCCAGCGAAGGAACTTCTGGGGACGGTTGAGGCAACTCATCGACCCCGAGAACCAGCCGGACACGATGGTGACCATCACGCGCACGGAGCAAGAGGCGAGGGCCTCGTCGCGGGTAGACACCGTACGGTATGCCGACCTGAAAAACATCACCCGGGAAGCTTCCGAATCGTACGCCACCCAGATTGCCCGGATCGAGTGGCAAGTACGTGAGCTTCTCTTGGCCGAGCAGCATATCTCGTTGCACATCTCTCAACTGATATCCCGGTTCTACACCGAGGCCATCGAAACTACCCGGCAAGGCACGGACAACAGCGAGTCGCTCACCCGCGGAATTATCGGCTTCGCGATCACCGTGGGCATGCTCTCGGTGTTGCTTATCCTGGTCATTATATTCTTTATCACGGACGACCTCAACAAGGGCCAACGGGCGCGATCCGATTTGGCGAGAGAAAAACAACTCACCGAAGAGTTGATCGAGAGCCGGCACCGGTTGCTCCTATCCGTCTCGCACGACATCAAAACCCCGCTTAGTTCCATGATGGGCTACATGGAGATATGGGACGCCGACGAAGAGCAAGCCCAAAAGAAACGCCAACTGCGCTCGGCCCGGAACTCGGGAAAACATATCTTGAGCATGCTGAACAACCTGCTCGAGTTTTCTCGCTTGGAGCAAAACTCGGGCAAGCTACAAACCAGCCGGTTTAACCTGATTGAGCTGATGGAAGACATTGTCAGCATGTTCCAACCGTTCACGGAGGAAAAGGGACTGGCATTGCAATTCCGAAACCACCTGTCGTCCCCCTATATCATCGAGAGCGATTACACGGTACTGAAGCAGATCCTGGTTAACGTGATATCCAACGCGGTGAAGTACACGCTGGACGGTAGCGTCGACATCGAGTTGAGTCACGACAAACAACCGGTGTTCACCATTACCGACACCGGGGTGGGAATAGAGGAAAAAGATATCCCCAAGATTTTCAAGCCTTTTTCTCGCGTCAGCAACCCGCTCAAGACAGAAGGAAGTGGCTTTGGGCTCTACGTCACCAAAGGATTGGTGAACACGCTCGGGGGAGATATCCAATTGCAATCGGAGAAAGGCGAAGGCACCGCCGTAACCATCCGGCTCCCACTCATGCAAGTAACGGAAGAGGTGCCCGCCGAAGGAAACGAGCACCCGGCGGAAAGCAAGCCCGCCTACAGCAAGGTGCTCCTGTTCGAAGACGACGCCTCGTTGGGGAACATGCTCAAGGAGTTTCTCGTTCACCGGGAGTACAAGGTAAAGCTTTGCAGCAATCCCCGCGACGTGAAGGGTTTCTTGCGGGTCATCTCTTCGTTCGACATCGTCTTCACGGACATGCAGATGACCGGTATCTCGGGAAAAGATATCTTGCGCGACATCCGGGCAGCCGGCAGCGACATCCCTGTATGGTTAATGACCGCCTATGGCGATTACACGACCGAGAAAGCAATCGCCGAGGGATTTACCGGCTTTATCACGAAACCGGTGAGCATGCGCAGGCTGATTGCCACTCTCTCGGGCACGGATGGCACGGACGCGGGCGGACCTGAACCGGCGACAAGTGCTCAGCACCCGTTGAGTGTACGGTTTCCGCAGTTAAGCTCGATGTTCGATCACGACACCGCGGCCATCAAGGATATATTGGAGGGATTTATAAAGTCGTCGAGACAAGACACGCTCGATCTCCGGGAGATGATCCGCGGCGGCGAGTTCGCGCGGGCCCAACAGCTCTGCCACCGGATGCACCCTTTCTTCGTGCAACTGGACGCCGAACACCTGTGCGGCACGCTGCGCAAGATGGACATGCTTCGCGGGGAGGAAGAGAGCGCCTATCCCGGTTGGAAGGAAGAGTTAACGGCAGCGGTAGAAAACATTGAACTATTTCGAGAGAATATCCGGGAAGAATACTTGTAAAACGAGTGTAAAGATTCACGTTACGCTTGTGCCCTATTTATAGCTAAATATCTTGACTCCCACTATTTAGTGACCCGTTGCCGATTCACTGAAGTTAGACTTTTCCTCGCCATGACATAGCTCAAGCAAGCTTGGCTCTGTTCATTTGGCTTAACGGAAAAGTTCACAGGCTATCTGATAAATAACTCGCTACGCTCAGACAGCTTATCAGATCACGCCTATTGCATCGAACGGGTACCCCACGAAATAGCTATATGTCTTTA
>JBBACU010000168.1:0-5253 GCA_041656815.1 Proteiniphilum sp. | reverse complement strand
AGGGAATGTACCTTGAAGACAGGAAACTCGTGGTGCGCGTGGCTGACGACGAGAACCCGGGAAGCGGCACGAAAAACAAAAAGGGCAAGCACGGCAAACCGTGGAAGAAAAAACGGTAAACATCCCATTTGCCTTTCCTGTTTTTCCATGCAACAGTTGCTTCTTAACCTGTTTTTCCCCGGTTTTTTGACCGGTCTTCGGCTGGTCTTTGGTTAGTCCTCGACTGGTCTTTGGTCGTACCTTTCCCTAACTGCCCTGACCTCGCTCGTACCTTCGCTGGTGCAACTCCATAGCATCCCTACAGCATCTCCATTTCATCTCCGTGTATCTATGGAGATGCATCCTCTCATGTCCAGCCCATGTCCGGCGCATGTCCCATGAATCTTAACCGAAATGTAACCTAAGCGTAACCAGTCTGTAACATTTATAATAGACCTTTGTGCCGTAAATTTAATAGACGAATAATTAGTGAGACGCAAGTTCGTATTAACCATCCTACCCGTCGTCTTGTTCTCCGCTGCTTTCGCGCAGACAGGCATTATCAGGGGAACAATAATAGACGCCAAGACCGACGAACCGCTTATCGGGGCATCGGTACTCGTAGAAGGAACCACAAATGGAGCAGCTGCCGACTTGGACGGCAACTACATCATTCAAAACGTGCCTGCCGGCACGTACACGCTCGTAGTATCGTATGTTGCTTATAACCAGCTAACCCGGGAGGGGGTTGCGGTAGAAAGCAACCAAGAGACCGTGGTCGATTTTGAAATGAGTTCAGATGATATCAGTCTTCAGGAGGTTGAAGTCGTGGCACGTGCCAATCGCGAAAGCGAGAATATCCTGTTGATGGAGCAACGCCAAGCACTGCTCGCCACGCAGGCCGTGGGAGCCAGGGAACTGTCCCGTAAAGGGATTGGAGATGCCCAAGCGGCCGTCGCCCAAGTTTCGGGTATCTCTCGGCAAGAAGGGGTAAAGAACGTGTTTGTCCGTGGCTTAGGCGACCGGTATAACGCGACCTTGTTAAACGGTTTTCCCATTCCCTCGGAAGACCCGGAGTATAAAAACATCGCCCTCGAATTTTTTGGTACCGATATCATTCAAAATATCGGGGTAAACAAGGTATTCAACGCCGGAAGCTACGCCGACGTTGGCGGTGCTGTCATCGATATCCACTCGAAGGAGCTGGTGGGTGACGAGGCGTTCAGCGTGGATCTTTCGGCCGGTATAAATTCCGAAGCTGGGAGAGTTGATTTCTACCGCCCGGACGGGGCTAATTACTGGGGATTTGCCCGTACCAAACAACCCGCCGACGGGACATATGATTTTCCGAATAGCCTCGATCCCCTCCGCGTAGACGCGCCCGTGAACCAGAGTTTCGGTTTTTCCGGCGGCAAACGATTCATGGTGGGAGAGAATAGAAATCCTCTCTCGTTTTTCGCGGTTGCCTCGCACTCCACTGACTACTCCTATACCGAAGAGATTGTACGAAGCATCACAACCGGAAATGAAGATCCCTATAAAGATCAAATAGGAAGCAAATATTCTCATAATACCAGCCAGCTAGCGTTGGCTAACGTTACCTACGATATTGACCGCACGCATACCCTCGCGTACAATTTCATGATGCTCCATGCCATGAACGAGTACGTGGGAGATTACGTGGGTAGGGATGCGGAAAAAAACCAAGAACCGCCTTACGGCGCATTCTTGAGAAGGCAGCAAATAAACGATAATCTACTACTTACGCACCAGTTGTTATCGAACTGGGCACTGTCGCCGAGGATAAATTTAGATGCCGGTATTGCGTATAACCGTATAAAAGGAAGCGAGCCCGACCGGCGCGAGAATAACCTCAAGCTGGAATCGGACGGCTCCTACTCGCTCATGGGAAGTAATCGCCAAAAACGCTTCTTTTCCGAGTTGAAAGAGGATGATTTTAACGTGAAGGCCGCCCTGACCTACAAGTTGAACGACGCGTTCGATAACACCCGTTCTTCAATCATCGCGGGCTATCACGGCAGGTTCGTGGACGATGCCTTTGAAGCTATCGAATACAATTACGATGCCTACAACCCCCGCCCTTTCCATTTGGACGAGTTGGGGTTGGATGACGTGTACAATCAAGCCAATTACGCGGGAGGGAACTTTAGGATGGACCCCATTACTAACACCTACGGGGTAACCAAGTATATTCACTCCGCGTATGCCGAGGGGAATTGGCAGCTGGCATCCCGGCTGATAGGAAACATCGGGCTCCGGTTTGACCGGGTGGATATGACGGTTAATTACGACGTGGACCACACTTCGCCCGGGAAGGTGACGCTCGATAAAAACTACTTCTTGCCCAGCTTGAACTTGAGGTACGACGTGGACGATAAGAACAGCCTCCGTTTGGGAGCGAGCAAAACCTACACGCTGCCCCAGTCGAAAGAGATTTCACCCTATCGTTACGTGGATATAGGCTTTGCCAGCCAAGGGAATACCGACTTGAAGCCTTCCGACAACTATAACATCGACCTGAAATGGGATTACTACATGAGTCCCTCCGAGCTGTTGTCGGTTACCGGGTTCTACAAGTACGTGGCCAAGCCGATCGCGCGGGTTGAAGTGGGGAACTCCGCCGGGGTGCTCTATTACGATAATATAAGTGACTTCGCTAACGTGGCAGGAGTGGAACTGGAGGCACGAAAAAATATTTTCAACCGGTTCAACACCGGAACCGAGAAGATTAACCGGTTATCGGTGGGCTTCAATGCCTCGTACATCTACACCAACCTGAAGGTAGACGTGGGCGGGACAACACCCGTGCGCGATGTGCAACTCGAAGGGGCTTCGCCTTTTATCGGGAATATCGATGTTTCTTACAACGCCACCAATAAGGAGAAAAACTTCCTTGCCTCTCTGGTATTCAATTATTTCAGCGACCGGATACACACGATAGGGATGGTAGGTTTTAAAGATATCGTGGAAAAGGGAGTGGGAACGCTCGACTTTGTTTCTTCGTACAAGTTCAACAACCATTTCACGGTAAAACTGCAAGCAAGCAACCTGCTGGATTCTTCCTACCGCTTAACGCGCGAGAGATCCAGTTCAGACGAAGTGGTGACACTCAGCCAGTTTAAAAAAGGAGTGAACGTTAGCGTAGGAGTAAGCTACGAATTATAAAATGGTAATAAATTTTCATAACCAACTAAATTGTTTCAAGATGAAAAAGCTTTTAAATGTAATGATGTTAGCAGCACTGGCTGTTGTTTTCACGTTTGTTTCATGTGACGACGACGGACCGGATAATGGTGGGAATCCTCCCTTGGAGGATAACAAGCTGTCCGGTTCCGTGACCTCCACGTTAGTATTGGACGCCGATATCGAATATGAATTAACCGGCCCGCTAATCGTGGAAGATGGCGGCGTGCTGGATATCCCTGCAGGAACGGTAATTAAAGCCCAAAAAGGGTTCAGCAAGTATATTCTTGTATTGCAAGGCGGTAAAATCTTCGCGCGCGGAACCGCGGATGCACCGGTATCGATGATTGCCGATAAAGACAATGCCGGGGAAGGTTACTGGGGCGGTTTGATTATTAACGGGAGGGCACCTCTTGCCAGCCCGGATGAAGTGGGCAGCACCGAAGTAAACTCGGCCTATATATATGGTGGCAACAACCCGGCCGATAACTCGGGGGTTCTCACTTACCTTATTTTGGCAAACACGGGTGCCCGTTCAAGTGCCGACGTGGAACACAATGGACTAACACTGAACGGAGTGGGGAATGGTACTAAAATCGAGAATATCTACGTTCCCGACGGTGCCGATGACGGGATCGAGTTCTTCGGGGGGTCGGTGAATGTTACCAACCTGTTGGTGGTGAATTCTGACGACGATATGTTCGACTTTACCCAAGGGTACAACGGCACGCTGAAAAACGCGTACGGTATCTGGGAACCGGGCTTCGTAAGCTCCGAATCAGACCCGCGCGGTATTGAGGCGGATGGGAACCTTGACGGTAAATTTTCCGGCCACCCTAACCAGTCCAACTTCACGGTAGAAAACATGACCATCGACCTGAGGTTAGCCGCTGTAACCGGTGCAGACCGTACTGCTTCTGCAGCCCCCTACAAGTACATGCACGACGTGATCAAGCTTCGCCGCGGCGCGAACGCGACCATCATCAACGCGCTCGTGAAAGGAGTGGGTACCGCGAAAGACCTTATCGACTTGGCCGATGGTAGTGGAGATGCCAACGAGGGAGCTAATATTAGCTTATCGACTGTATTATCCGATGATATTACCGGGAACGAGATCACCTATCCCAGTGGTAAAACTGCAGCTGATTACCCGAATGTAAAAGTGGAAGCTGGCAATACAGGTTGCCCCACCGATATTTTCGCGTGGACCGGTTATCAATTTTAAGACCCGTTCTCACGTGCTTCACGTGAACTACTAATTGTGAAAGTACCTGGATGAAGTCGGGGTACTTTTGCCTCTTTTTCGGTAAGTGGGTATCCTGGTTATAACCCGACTGAATGATGGATGATATTTATGCAAACTATAATCGTAAGAAGATGAGAATGTATCCTTTGTTGGCTGCTTTCCTGGCTGTATTAACCCTCGTGGCACAACCGCGAGAAAACGTTCAAGAAAAACCGCGGGATAATCCCCGGCTATACCTGGTGGATGGTATCTATTATTCTGATAGGGCGCAAACCCGGCTGTACACGGGGGATTACAGGGAGTATTACGACAATAACACCCTTAAGCTGGAGATGCAGATAAAAGACGGGCAACCCGAAGGGCCCTATATTGTCTATTTCGAAAACCGGAAACCCAAAGAGGTGCGCTCCTATAAAGAGGGAAAATTGCACGGGCTTTGGCGAAGTTATGATATCTCGGGCCAACTGGTATCTGAAGCGGAGTACCGGAACGGTGCCAAGCACGGCACGTGGCGTATCTGGGACGAGTTGGGAAATTTACGGTATGAGATGAGCTACTACGAGGGGAACAAGACCGGCATCTGGAAAATGTGGAGCGAGGAAGGAGAGTTGCTGGACGAGAAAAGGTACTGATACCGTCTCGGGACGAAAATGTAACAAAAACTTCACCAAAACGTAACCGGTTAATCCCCTTCCCGTGAGTACCTTCGCGTAAACGAACTGATTTCGACGGGAAACCAAGGCTTCGCCACCAAACGTGTTTGGAAATACCGGCCCGATCCCCTACTAAAACGTAAAAATAAAACAACATTTTCGCTAAGCGAT
>JBBACU010000167.1:0-5299 GCA_041656815.1 Proteiniphilum sp. | reverse complement strand
CATGCCTTAAAAGCTGCTTGGGAAACCCGAAAGGTTATCCAGGTGGGAACGCAACGCAGGAGCGGCCCTAATTACCACGCCGCCGGTAATTATATACAATCGGGTAAATTTGGCGAGATCATCGGCGTAGAAATGACTTGGAACGTTAATCAACCGGGGCGATGGCGGTTACCCCATCTGGTAAAGGAGATACAAGAGAAGGATACAGACTGGAAGCGGTACCTTATGAACAGGCCTTTCAAGCCATGGGATCCGCGAAAGTACCTGGAGTATCGCCTCTTCTGGCCTTACTCGTCGGGTATCCCGGGGCAGTGGATGGTACACCAGATAGATACCGTCCACTGGTTCTCGGGGTTGAACTACCCTCGCTCGGTGGTGGCCAACGGCGGCATCTACCAATGAAACGACGGGAGGACCAACTTCGACACGGTGACTGCCGTGTTTGATTACGGGAAGACGAAAGAGAAAGAGCCGGGCGAAGGGTTTCAGGTGATTTACTCGTCGCGTCAGAATAACTCGTCGGGAGGTACCAAAGAGTGGTATTTCTCTAACGGGGGGAAACTTGACTTGGACACGAACAGGGTGAGCAACGAGGGAGGCCTTACCGAGAGGTACGCGTCTGCCATGGATAGGAATCCGTTCCTCCTGGATGGATTCGAACTGCCCCGGATAATCGCGGAAACAGGCCCTAACACCGGTTCCGACCCGTTGACCAACGCGCATATGAAAAACTGGATGGACCACGTGCGAGAAGGTACTACAAATACAAATGCCCCTGTGGAATCGGGATACAATCACTCTGTCGCGAATGTCATGGTGACTGCCGCGTTACGTACCGGGCACCGCGTGGTGTTCGATGAAAACCAGAAACAGGTGATTGCCGGAGATAAAGTTTTTAAATATTAAACCGGTTATCGATAGCCCGCGGGTGAAGGGGAAGCCGGGCTGAAAAAATATGTTGTATCTTCGCGGTATAGATAGAAACGAAGGGATATGGCAAGAAAGAAAAAAAGACTCCCCCTGTTAGAAAATATCGAAATTAGTGACGTGGCAGCCGAAGGAAAGGCGGTAGCCAAGGTGGACGGCATGGCCGTTTTCGTGCCGTTTGTCGCGCCGGGCGACCGGGTGGACATCCAGCTGACACGCAAAAAACATAATTTCGCCGAAGGGAGAGCGGTGCACTTTCATTCCTACTCCGACAGGCGGGTAGAGCCATTTTGTGAACACTTCGGGGTATGCGGCGGTTGCAAGTGGCAACATCTCCCTTACGAGGAGCAGTTGAAATTCAAGCAAAAACAGGTGCAAGATAATTTGGAACGGATCGGGAAGATCGAACTGCCCGAGTTCTCTCCCATTCTTGGTGCACCTGATACCACGTTTTACCGGAATAAATTGGAGTTTACTTTCTCGAATAAGCGATGGCTTACCGATGAAGAGGTGGCATCCGGTGAGGAGTTCTCCCAAATGGATAGCCTGGGGTTCCATATTCCCGGCATGTTCGACAAGGTATTGGACATCAACAAGTGTTGGTTGCAGGACGACCGGTCGAACCGGCTCCGGAATAGGATTCGTGCCTTCTGCCTGCAAAACGGGTACTCCTTCTTCGATCTCCGAAAGCAAGAGGGGTTGATGCGGACATTGATGATCCGTAACAGTTCCATCGGCGAGTGGATGGTGGTCGTGGTCTTCTACGAGGACGACCCCGGGAAGAGGGAGGCGCTGATGAACTTCATCGGGGAGCAATTCCCGTGGATCACTTCGCTGCTTTACATCATCAACCAAAAGGCAAACGACACCATTACCGACCAAGAGGTGGTGGTCTGGAAAGGACGCGACCATATCACGGAAGAGATGGAAGGGCTGCGGTTCAAGATCGGGCCTAAATCATTTTACCAGACCAACAGCGAGCAGGCATACCACCTGTACGAGGTCGCCCGCCAATTCGCGGGGCTTCAAGGAGATGAACTGGTGTACGACCTCTACACGGGTACGGGCACCATTGCCAACTTCGTGGCACGAAATGCCAAAAAAGTGATTGGCATCGAGTACGTGGAAGAAGCAATCGAGTACGCGAGAGAAAACTCACGGGCTAATGGCATCGAGAATACCCTCTTCTTTGCCGGGGATATGAAGGATTTGTTGACAGACGATTTTATCAGTGAACATGGGCGCCCCGACGTGATCATCACCGACCCGCCCCGCGCGGGGATGCACGACGACGTGATACGGGTCATGCTCGCGGCGGAACCAAAGCGGATCGTGTATGTTAGCTGTAACCCCGCGACCCAAGCGCGGGACCTGGGTTTACTGGATAGCAAGTACCAAGTGAAGGCGGTGCAACCGGTGGATATGTTCCCCCACACCCATCACGTGGAAAACGTGGTGTTGATGGAAAAAAAGGATTAACTCGTTTATGAATATTCGCGAATCTGTTCTCGTATTATTAATGGCAATTGTTTTTGTTATTCCCGTGGGTGGTCTTTTTGCCGCGGAGCCACAACAAGAACAAGTGCTCAGGAGGTTATACGAGATGATGGAGGATAAGGCAGTGTTCATGGCTGAAAAAGAAGAGCAAATCTCGTCAATAAAGAAAATGCTGAAAATGCCCAACATTCACGAAGTACAGCGATACGAGATCAACTTGCAGTTATTCAACGAATATAAAACCTATATTTCCGATTCGGCCATTCATTACGCGAAACAAAATGTGGAACTCTCCGAAAGCCTGAGTGATCGCTACCGGATCAATGAGTCGAAACTTAACCTGACTTCCTTGTATATTATCTCGGGACTCTATATCGAGGCATTAGATATCCTGACACACATCCGTAAAAACGAGCTTGCCGACAACCTGTTAGTTAACTACTATGATAGCTATAAGCAACTGTATAGAAGTTACTCGTTCAATAATCCCAATGCTCCTGTATATACCGGGAAGAGCAGCTTGTATCGCGACTCGTTGCTAAGCGTACTGGATAAAGAATCCAATCATTACAAGATTGTTTTTGCCGAAAAACTGTTCGATGAAAATCGATTGGCCCAATCAAAACAAATTTTACAAGGGTTGATCAATCAATCGGAAGAGGAAGATCATGAGAAGGCGGTTTTAACCTACGCGTTGGCAAATGTTTTCCGAAAAGAAGGAGACGTCGACCGGCAAATCACCTACTATGCCCTCTCTGCCATCTGTGATATGAAGAACGCGATCATGGAGAACGCCTCTATGCAGGCATTGGCAGTTACGTTATTCGAGATCGGTAATATAGAAAAAGCCTATAAATGCATCAAATCGTCGATGGAGGATGCCATGTTTTGCAACGCCCGGTTACGGACGTATGAAGTATCACAAATATTGCCTATTATTGATTCGGCTTACCAAGAAAGGGTTCGGGATCAACAGTCAGAACTTCAACTCTTCCTCTTCCTCGTGAGTTTGCTATCGTTATTCCTTATCATCGCGGTAATATATGTGTACCGGCAAATGAAAAAAATCACCCGGATAAGAAAGGAACTTTACCGTACTAACTTGAAATTGAATGAACTGAACGAGGACCTGCAAGATACAATTGATCAGCTGAATCAAACGAATAAAAAATTATCGAATGTAAATGACGAGCTGTCTGAATCAAACGAGATCAAAGAGACCTATATCGGTCATTTTCTTGATCTTTGTTCCACGTATATAGATAAACTCGAGAAATACCGGAGCACGCTCAATAAAAAAGCCGCTGAACGAAAGCTGGATGAACTCTTTCGAATGCTAAAATCGCACGATATGGTCGATCAAGAGTTGAAGGAACTTTATAGCTTGTTCGATAATATTTTTCTTCACCTTTATCCAAACTTCGTGGAGGAGTTTAATTCGCTTCTTGTCGAAGAGGAACGGTTCAATCTCAAACCGGATGAGTTGCTCAATACCGAATTACGAATATTTGCTCTCGTGAGGTTAGGGATTACCGACAGTTCACGCATTGCCCATTTTTTGCGTTATTCAGCAAATACTATCTACAATTACCGGACGAGAGTCCGGAATAAAGCTGCCGTGCCTCGCGACAAATTCGAAAGCCTCGTGATGAAGATAGGGGTAATACAGAAGATTTGAATATATCTTGTCCACTTTTTTACAGATGATTTCACGATCATTGGTTTGATTGATAGCGATTTGTGTTTTTTCGCATCTATATGTTAACTATCCGGGTTTTTTTCCTCTTGTTTCATCTTTTATATTTGTTCGAGAAAGTCCCTATGATTGGGCCCTCTCTTTCCGGGTTCATCCACTCCTGGTTAGGAAGAATGAAACCGGTTTAAAATAGTAATGAGGTGAATGAGAACGTTCGTATTTATTTTTCTAAATTTATTAACATGAGGGAAAAACAAAAATTATTCAACGGGCCGATGGCATGCAAGGTGCTTTTATGGGTATTATGCGCGCTATTCAGTATGAACCTGTCGGCTCAAGATCGGAAAATTATTTCTGGAAAAATCACCGATAAACAGGGTGAATCCGTGATCGGGGCTTCTGTTTTAGTCAAGGGAACCACGGTCGGTACGGTAAGCGATATTGATGGTAATTTCTCTCTGGAGGTGCCTGAATCCGCGGTGATAACTGTTTCTTATATCGGTTACCAATCACAGGATATTCCGGTGGAAGGAAGAACCGATTTTTCTATTCTGTTGCAAGAAGATACCCAACTGCTGGATGAAGTGGTGGTGGTAGGGTATGGCGTGATGCGAAAGAGGGACCTCACGGGTGCCGTGGCGTCGGTCTCCGGTGAGTCAATGAGGGACAAGCCGGTGGCCAGCATCGGGGAAGCCCTTCAAGGACGAGCAGCCGGCGTGCAGGTTATTTCCTCCGGTAAACCGGGCGATAACGTGTCCTTCCGTATCCGGGGAATCAGCACGATCAATAACAGCGAGCCGCTGCTGGTTATCGATGGTGTGCCCACCGATTTGGGTATCAACGCGCTCAACATGGAGGACGTGGAAACGGTGGACGTGCTCAAGGATGCCTCGGCAACGGCAATTTACGGCTCCCGCGGGGCGAACGGCGTGATATTGATTACCACCAAGAAGGGAAAATCAGGGGATGGCTCCATCTCGTTCAGCGCGAATTGGGGTGTGCAAACCGCTACCGGTATGCCCCGAATGCTTGATGCTTCGGAATTTGCTTCACTGCATAACGAGATGATTGCCAATTATAACCGGTTTGCTTCCTCACCGCTTGCTCAACGTCCCGATTTTGCGGACCCGACAGTGTGGGGGGAAGGTACCGACTGGCTGGGAGCACTGTTCCGTTCGG
>JBBACU010000166.1:0-5314 GCA_041656815.1 Proteiniphilum sp. | reverse complement strand
CGCGTGTAGTCTCTCACCCGGTGTTTGATCAACCGGAACCGGTACGCTTCGGCTGGATACGCGCGCTGTTAATTAAAGTTTCTAAGTCCCGTTTGCAGGAACTCCACGTAGTTATCCACGCTCTCGTCGTACGCGTGCGACGGAGAAAGCGGCTTGCCCTGGTGGTCGAGTACCACGTAATAGGGTTGTGACTGTGTGCCGAACTTGTGTCGTTGCAGGTAGCTCCACTTGTCGCCGATGGTCCGCAGGCGCGAGGTGCGGCCATTTTCATCGACTTCTATCGTCTCGGGAAGGCGTGTCCGCTCGTCCACCATCAGCACGATAAACACGAATTCTTCCTCGATGAGGTTCCGTACCCGTTCGTCGGCCAGCACCGTTGCATCCATCTTGTGGCAGTTCACGCAGCCGTGCCCGCCAAACTCCAACAGTACAGGTTTCCCAACACGTGCCGCGTAGGCCATTCCCGTTTCATAATCGTCAAATACTTGGTTCATCGGGTCGTGCGCCAGCTTGAAATCCTGTGTGGACAAGGGGGGCACGATGGAGCTGATCGGCTTCAGCGGAGCACCCCACAGGCCGGGAACCATGTAGATGGTAAAGGCAAACGAGAGCATCGCCAAGAAAACCCGTGTAAGAGAGACGTGCGGCAGGTCGCTGTCTCCCTTGAGCTTGATTTTTCCCAAAAGGTAGAAACCCAACATGGCGAAGATAACGATCCAGAGGGAAAGGAAAATATCCCGGTTAAGGATGCCCCAGCCGCTGGAGAGGTCGGCCACCGATAAGAACTTGAGGGCAACGGCCAACACGATAAAACCAAGTGCCACTTTCACCGAGTTGAGCCAGCTGCCCGACTTGGGGAGGGTCTTCAACCAAGAGGGGAAGATGGCAAAAAGGGTGAACGGGATAGCCAACGCGAACGCGAACCCGAACATGCCGATGGCCGGGGCAAGAAGATTTCCATGCGTGGCCGCGTCCACCAGTAACCACCCGATGATGGGTCCGGTGCACGAGAAAGAGACCAAGGCCAGGGTGAAGGCCATGAAGAAAAGGCTGATAAAGCCGGTGGTGCTATCTACCTTGCTGTCCATTTTGTTAGTCCACGAGGCGGGAAGGACCATCTCGAACGCTCCCATGAAGGAGAAGGCGAAAACGATGAGTAGCGCGAAGAATATGAGATTAAACACCGGGCTGGTCGCTATGTTATTGAGCGCGCTCGCTCCGAAGATCGCGGTAATGATCAGTCCCAGCGTCACGTAAATCACGATGATGGAGAGGCCATAGACCATGGCATCTTTGATGGCTTTTTCGCGGCTCTTCTTGTTGCGGTTCAGGAAGAAGCTGACCGTGATGGGGATCATGGGCCAAACGCAAGGGGTAATGAGCGCGGCGAATCCCCAGAGAAAGCCTTTTAGCAAGATGCTCCACAGGGAACCGGCGGCGGGGTCGTCCGTGCCGAGGGCGTTGAGCTCTTCAATCACGGGCGACCAGAGTGCTTCCGTGTCTATATTTTCCGTTGAAACGGTGGACGCCAAATCTGCTTCACGCGGATCAGCGGCTTGTTCCTGGCTTGTGCCGGAAACCCCTGTCTCGGGTGAAGGGGTGGTCGCGAGGCTCTCTCCTGCCGGTGAGGCAGCCGACGCGGCTACCGCGACTGACGCGGGAAGCTGGGTGGCGGTAAACGAGAAGTCCACCGGAAGGGGAGGGGTGCAGGTCTGGTCGTTGCACGCTTGCGCGCGCACGTTCCCTTCCACGGAGAAATTTTGCTTATCGGTCACCCGCAGCTTTTGCGAAAAGGTGACGGATCCGGTAAAAGTCCCGATCTCCATCTCGAAGATCTCGTCGTACTTCACGGTGGCTTTCTTGTCGGTCGACCGGAACTCGCCCACGAGCTCCGCGCCGGTTAGGTTGTCGAACTCGATCATCGTGGGGGTGGGGCCCCCGTCCGGGATATGGGTGTCGTACATGTACCACCCTTGTTGGATGGTTGCTTTAGCCACGATGTTAACTTCCCCGTTGCCGGCATCCTCTAACGAAAAGTTCCACGAGAGCGGGCTTTGCGCGATCGAGGGAAAGGCCGACAGGAGCAGGAAAGCTATTACCGGCAATATATTTATTCGTCTCATACGATTAAAACTATTTATTTTCAATTTCATTTAGTCTTTTTCTGCACTCAACATAGCCAAACCAAGTTTTAACCCTGTCTTCACTGATCGAGAAAGTTCACTAAAGTTAGATATTTGCTCACCACGGCATACTATAAGCAAGCTTATCTTCTGCTCGTTTGGTTTAACGCAAATAGTTCAAAGGCATCGTATGGAACTCGCTTTAATCATGTTTTTTAATGATTATTATGCTCGTTTCATACGTGTGGTTTTAATTTGGAATTGCGCGTAAGATAGTGAAAGCCGGGTGCGATGCCGAACTTGTTCACGCATTGCCGAGGGACCTCCTATCGTATGCAAAGATAGCAAAATAGTAGGTAATTGCCCGCGACGATAAAATTTTTCGATGGGAAGAAGTGAATTTCGATGGAACCATATCAAAAAAGGAGGGGAGCGCCAATACGGGGCTGCCCCTCCTTGGGGGTGCTTTATATTGCACCGCGTGTTATTTAATCCCCGCTTTCTCGTACGAGATGCCCAGCGCGTCGGCCACGCCTCTTCCGTAGTCGGGGTCAGCTTTGTAGCAGTTGTTGATGTGGCGTATCTTGATGATATCTTCGCTGCCTCCCATGTTTCTCGCGGTGTTTTCGAAAAGGCGCTGTTGCGCGTCGGGGGGCATCAGCCGGAACAGTTTGCCGGGCTGCTCGTAGTAGTTGTCGTCGTCGGCGCGGAAATCCCACCGCTTGATATCGCCGTCTGCTTTCTGTACCGGCTCGTCGTGCTCGGGTTGCTCCTGCCACACGTTGTAGCTGTTGGGCTCGTAATGCAGCGTGGCTCCTTGGTTCCCGTCTACCCGCATCTGCCCGTCGCGGTGGAACGGATTGTAGCCTCCCTTGACTCCTTTGGGGTGGTTCACCGGAATCTGGTGGTGGTTCACTCCCAACCGGTATCGCTGCGCGTCGCCGTAAGAGAACAGGCGCCCCTGCAGCATCTTGTCGGGTGAGAAGCTGATGCCGGGAACCACGTTGGCCGGGTTAAACGCGGCTTGTTCCACGTCTTGGAAATAGTTGTCGGGGTTCCGGTTTAGTTCGAACTCCCCTACCGGAATCAACGGGAAGTCGCCCTTGTACCATACCTTGGTAAGGTCGAACGGGTTGTAAGGCATCTTTTCCGCTTGCTTCTCGGTCATGATCTGCACGTACATCTTCCACTTGGGGAAGTTGCCGTTCCCGATGGCTTCGAACAGGTCGCGTTGGTGGCTTTCCCGGTCTTTGCCCACCAGTGCTTCCGCTTCGGCGTCGGTCAGGTTCTCGATCCCCTGCTGGGTCACGAAATGGAACTTCACCCAATGGCGCGTGTTGTCGGCGTTGAGGAAGCTATACGTGTGGCTCCCGAACCCGTGCATGTGGCGGTAACTGCGAGGGATACCCCGGTCGCTCATCGTGATGGTTACCTGGTGGAGCGCCTCGGGCAAGCTCGACCAGAAGTCCCAGTTGTTGTTCGGGCTCCGCAGGTTGGTGTGCGGGTCGCGCTTCACCGCGTGGTTCAAGTCGGGGAACTTGAGCGGGTCCCTGAAAAAGAACACCGGCGTGTTGTTGCCCACCAGGTCCCAGTTGCCTTCTTCGGTATAGAATTTTATCGCGAACCCGCGGATATCCCGTTCGGCGTCGGCCGCGCCCCGCTCGCCGGCCACGGTGGAGAAACGGATAAACAAGTCTGTCTGCTTCCCGATCTCGGAGAAGATTTTCGCTTTCGTGTACTTCGTGATGTCGTGTGTCACGGTAAACGTGCCGAAAGCGCCTGATCCTTTGGCATGCATCCTTCGCTCCGGGATCACCTCGCGGTCGAAATGTGCCAGCTTTTCAAGGAACCAAACGTCTTGAAGCACCATGGGGCCGCGCGGTCCCACGGTCATGGCATCTTGATTGTTTCCCACGGGTGCTCCGGCGACCGTAGTCATCTTCTGCTGGTTCTCCTTGTCTTTTTTTCTTTTTAATTCTTCTGCATTCATAATTCTTTTTTAAGCGTGTTTCACTTGTAGGTAATTATCCCCTATTTCGTGGCTAAATATACGGAAAATTTGCCAAAAATCTTCTCGTGGAACTGAAATTTGCCGGTTTTTTTGTATTTTGGTGAAAAATGTACCCGAAAAGTTATCAACAACATTTTGTTTATAACTTCCGCGGAACATGTATGCGAGAAATTCCGTGGGGAGTGAATAACTCCCTATCTTTACGATCTTTTTAGAAACAACCCGAAAAATGGAAAAGCAAAGACGAAAATCGTCGGTAAAAGTAGTGGAAAAAACGGTGGTAGCCCCAGATATCGGTAAGCTGCCCCCGCAGGCCAGGGAGCTGGAGGAAGCGGTCTTGGGCGCTTTGATGCTCGAGAAAGATGCCTATTCCATTATCAGCGAGATACTGCGCCCGGAAAGTTTTTACGATCCTTCCCATCAACTTATCTACGGGGCCATACAGGGATTGGCCATGCAGCAGAAGCCGGTAGACGTGCTTACCGTGGTAGAGGAGTTGAAGCGCCGGGGTGAGCTGGAGACCTCGGGAGGAGCGGTCTATATCGCGGAGCTTTCAGACAAGGTGGCTTCCGCGGCACACATTGAATACCATGCCCGCATCATAGCCCAGAAGTATTTGGCGCGGGAACTGATATCCTTCTCGTCGGAGGTGTCGCAACACGCGTTCGATGAGACGGTAGACGTGGACGACCTGATGCAGGAGACCGAGGGGCGGCTGTTTGAAATCTCGCAGCGAAACGTTAAAAAGGATGTTATTCAGATCAACCCGGTCATTAAAGAGGCGCTGCATAATATACAGGTTGCGGCCAACCGGAAAGATGGCATGAGTGGTCTGCCCACCGGTTTCAAAGAACTGGACGAGATGACGTCGGGGTGGCAAAATTCTGACTTGGTGATCATTGCCGCGCGTCCTGCCATGGGAAAGACCGCGTTCGTGCTCTCCATGGCAAAAAACATGGCACTGAATTACGAGATACCGGTCGGGATTTTCTCGCTTGAGATGGCCAACGTGCAGCTGGTAAACCGGTTGATAGTTAACGTGTGCCAGATTAAAGGGGAGAGTATCAAGAGCGGGAGGCTTACGGATGACGAATGGGAACGCTTGGACAAGAACCACAAGTTCCTCTATAACGCGCCCATTTATATCGACGATACACCGAGCTTGTCGGTATTCGAGCTG
>JBBACU010000165.1:0-5339 GCA_041656815.1 Proteiniphilum sp. | reverse complement strand
CGAAAAGGATGAGCAGCGCGACAACAGAGAGGATTTTCACGTTGTCGAGGTTTCCAGTAATAAATATTGGATGATTAGTCCGGAACTGTGAATTCCCGAAATAAAAATCCTTTAACGGGGACAACTGATAACGTGTATGCCTGCCCCAACTGGATGGTTTAAACTCTTCGTGTGCCTCGTTTACCTGTTGCATATCCTTGCCGGGATATAGCATGACTATGTTATAATGAATTCGTGTCCAATGCTCCGTCAAATTGATACTCACGAGCATATCAAACTCGAGAAACGATTTTGATGCCGGTTCGTCTATTACGCCTACCACTCTCAATATATCGTCCGTGGAAAAAGTGAGGGTTTTCCCAATAGGATTCTCGTTTCCGAATAGTTTCCTTGCCATTTCCCGGGTTAAGATGGTTTCGTCTGGTGCACCTGAAAAGGGTTCTCCTTGCACTATCGGGTAAGGCAGTATCTTCAAGAAACTGGTGTCTGTTAGAATCAGCTTTACATTATACCCATGCTCTCCCAACGAAATATAGTCTTCCTCGTAAGGGATAAATTCCGAAAAGCGTTCCACCGCTTCGTGTTGCAACGGATTAAGAAAATTAGGGTCCCCGCCCCAATTACGGGCTCCACTATAGTTCCATTGCCCGTTCTGCTCCTCTTGGGTCATCAGGTAGGTCCGATCCAAATCAGTCACGAAATGATTCACGGTCGTCTCCTGGCGCACGTAGCGCGCGATAAGGATAACGCACGCCAAGCTTAACGCCAAGCCCAAAATATTCACCACCGTGTATAGGCGAAACCGGTTTAATACACGAACAGTTCTTTTCATTTATTTAATTAACACATTAATCACATTAATCCGATTTCACCACCTTCGCGGGATTCTCTCTCGCCGCACGATTCACCCTCGAGTAGATACTGCCTAACACTATCAATATTACAAGGACAAATATCCCCGAGAATAGCCACCACTCCATCGATACCCGCCGGGTGTATTGCTCCAACCAGCGTTGCATGATATACACGCCAACCGGGAAAGCAACAACACAGGAGAGTAATGTAACTACAAAATACTCTCGGAAGAAGAGCAAGAAAATCTCCTTGGCTTTCGCCCCGTTTACCTTGCGGATAGCAATTTCTTTGCGTCGTTGGTTGCAAGCAAGCGTGATCAGCGAGTACACTCCGAAGAGGGCAATCAGGATAGCCACCCCGGTCATCACGCTCAACAGTATCAGCAGGTATCGTTCCGATTTAGTGTATTCCGCGTACAGCTCTGCCATATTGGATATACCCACTGAACGATTGCCCACCACTTCCGTTCCTATCCTCTCCATTTCTTTCTCGGTAGCAAATCGTGTCCCTTCCACGTATTTGTACGCGTAAAAAAGTGTTCTAGGTCCGCGTTGTTCAAGTTCTTCCTCACTCATTAACTCATAGACCGAAGGGAGTACCGGTACCACGGGCGAATCGATATACATGTCCTCGATTACTCCCACCACGGGCGTGCTATTAATCTTTTTCACGCCGGACGAATCACGCCTGGTCAATAGTCGGTCAGCTGTCTGGTTAATCAAATATACCCCAGTCTCTCCATCGTGAATATTGCGCCCTTCGATGATATTAATATCAAAAAATTCGACGAATTCGGGACCATACATTTCGATACCAAAAAATTGCGTCCGTTTCCCTCCCGACTCAACAGTAATAAGCCTACTGCTACTCTTGGGTAAAAAATCGCCCCCGTAGCGTATCGCGTCTTCCACGCCTGCTATTTTTTTAATCTCATCGAGGGGAAGTTCATTCGGGTGAGTTATCAGCACGTTGATAGTATGCCGGTTAAAGCCGATATAGTCGCTATTCAAATAACTGTACTGGTACACGAAAACAACGGTCGAAAAAATAAGCAGTATGCTGATTACCAACTGAAAGCTTATTGTCAACCGCGTGAAACGGTCCTTGAAACCTTTCTTTTGCCATCTTCCCGGCTGGAGATTTTCCTGAACAGTTCGCTTCATAAAATACCTCACGGGAAGAAAAGCGAAGAAAACCGATAGCAAGAGTAACAGCAGCCCGAACAACAAGGCATCCCCGATAAAGAAGGATTTGGATGCTTCTATCATGGAGAACTTCACGAAAGAGGGATGCAACAATTCCATCAGTATCATCCCGACCATCAAGGCCCCTACTAACAATAAGATGAACTCACAGAGAAGACTGAAAACGAGTTGCAAATTAGAAGCTCCACTTACTTCCTGCAATGCCAATGCCCTGCTACGAATTCTTATCTTGTTGATAAAGAGCATCAGGTAATTAAAGAAGGCACAAAAGATAACCAACAGAGCCACGAAAGCAAAAAGACGTAGCTGCTGGTATTGAATAGCCACTTCCGTGTCGGGATGAGTCGTGCGTACTTTCGCGAGTGGAACCAATTTACACTGGTACTTTTGTGTTTGGATCATTTCACCACTACTGGCAAGGGTTATCTCGATATCGGCCAGCTTTTCTTTCAAGCTCTCGATATTCACTCCCTCTTTTACTCGGAGATATACTAAATCCGACCAGTATCCCCATGCTTTATCATAGTCGGTATTGGATTTAGGAATATGAATCGCTTCAAATGGCACGTTGCTGTGTGAAGTTTTGTCTAAAACAATATCCAAGAGGTTTATTTTTAGCGAATCTATTCTTTGCCCCGTATCTTGGATTCTTAACCCGAGCTTTCTTGCCGTGCTTGTCGACAATATATACCTGTCTTTATCCCGCCATTCGGGAAAAGATATTTTGATGTCAGGGTAGAACACGTGAAAGAAAGAGGTATCTGAACGTATGAAATTACACCGTTCGATAAACGCTTTGTTATTCACGTTCCAGTCTGTTGTATAGGGGTATATACCAGTTACTGCTTCAATTTCCGGATAATTTTCCTTCAGGTAAGAAGCCATGGCGTTCGGGGAATATTGACTAACCCCACCTACTCGCGTGGAATCTTTCACGAACACCCGGAAAATCCTGTCTCCATTTTGAATATGGCTGTCATATCCCCTCTCGTAACGTATCCACGAGAGGGTAAACGAGAAAGCGGTAAAACCTATCGCCAGTCCCAAAACACTAATCACGCTCTGTGTCTTGTATTTCAGGAGGTTCCTCCACGCTATTTTCAAGTAGTGCAAAAACATAGTATCATTTAGATGTAGGCATCATATTACCAAACATGTTATCTAGCATCTTCTCCATTATTTCCCAGAACCCGCTCTCGTTCATGTAATTCACGAGGGATTCGGATAATCGTCGTGCTTTTTTATCCCTGTTCCATATCCTCCTGATGGATAATAGTTCTTTACGCGTCTTAACCGATTGAGAAGTAAACGATTCGTAAAACTCCAAGAGGTCTTCTTTTTTCAGTAAAGTTCCCGTGCTCGCGTCTTGGTCGTTCAGCTTGAAATTGAAATTAGATAGCGCGTTATAAACTACATCTAAACTATCCATAGAGACATCTTTACTCTGCTTGATCACCTCATCCAGCATAAGCACCATGCTATCAATGGCATGATTCAGTTCCTTCCTGGAAAGAGAATCGAACCCTGTTTTTACTTGTGTCTCGAATTGTTCTTTTAACTGAGTTTTCAGTTGAACTCCCAACTGTTCCTTTAATTGAGACAAGATACTCCCGGAATCGAGAAGCACGGGATTGTTCTTGATAACATCCGACTCTTTATCTTGAGCGGAGAGGGTACAAGTAAACACCCCCAGAAAGAGAAAAAGTAAAAGGTATTTTTTCATTTTCACAGATTGTTATTATTAGAATACTCTAAATCACTTAAAACTCAACATTAGAAATCGCTGCACAAATTCATCGTCTTCTAACCACATTAGTCTCATTACTCACATTAATCTCATTAGCACATTAATCTCATTAGCACATTAATCTCATTGGCACATTAATCTCATTGGCACATTAATCTCATTGGCACATTAATCTCATTGGCACATTAATCTCATTGGCACATTAATCTCATTGGCACATTAATCTCATTGGCACATTAATCTCATTGGCACATTAGTCTCGTTGGCACATTAATCTCATTGGCACATTAATCTCATTGGCATATTATCAGAGCACCACCTCCGGTACCACTTTCCCGTCGAACAGGTTGATGGTACGCCCGGCGTAGCCTGCGTCATGCTGGCTGTGGGTAACCATCACGATGGTGGTTCCTTCCCGGTTAAGGTCGGTAAGCAGGTTCATTACCTCCGCTCCATTCTTGCTGTCCAAGTTTCCTGTCGGTTCGTCGGCAAGAATCAACTTGGGGTTGGCTACCACAGCACGCGCGATGGCTACCCGCTGTTGTTGTCCGCCCGACAGCTGTTGCGGGAAGTGCTTCTCGCGGTGGGAGATGGCCATCCGGTCCATCGCTTCCTTCACGCGTTCCTTCCGTTTCGAAGCGGGGATTCTCATGTAGAGCAACGGCAACTCGATATTCTCGTACACGTTCAGCTCGTCGATCAGGTTAAAGCTTTGGAAAACAAAACCGATCACCCCTTTGCGAAGGTTTGTCCGTTGGTTTTCCTTTAATTTAGAAACCTCTTCCCCGTTCAGGTAATAACTCCCGGCCGTGGGGTTATCCAACAAGCCCAAGATGTTCAGCAGGGTAGTTTTCCCGCAACCCGACGGCCCCATCACGGCCACGAATTCGCCCTCCTTGATTTCGATGCTCACCTCGTTCAACGCCCACGTCTCCACCTCGTCGGTACGGAAGATTTTCTGAAGATTTTCTGTTTTAATCATAACTACAATTATTTATTTGATATTTAATGAATTAATTTTTCACTTTAGGATATTTTGTTTTATTCTGATTTCAAGCTATCTACCGGATGTAGCCATATGCTGCCCTTTATTCTGATTTCACTACTTCCGCCGGGTTCTGACCGGCTGCACGAACTACTTGGCTGATTATCGACACTGAGACGATTACTGCGACAAACACTACCACCACTACAAACATCCACCACTCGATGCGAATACGGTACGCGAAGGTTTCCAACCACCGTTGCATGAAGATCCACGCCAAAGGGAGTGCCACCACGCAAGATATTAAAGTGATGGTGATGTATTCACGGAAAAATAGGGCCGTGATCTCCCTCGTGTTGGCTCCCGCGGTTTTGCGAATGGCAATCTCTTTTTGTCTTCGTAGTGTTTCTCGTCGCGACACGGAATAGATGCCGAAGATGGCAATCAGGATGCAGAGCGAGGCCAACGTCGCGAATAACCTCAATTGATCCCTCTCATTTTTAATTAAGTCGCTCAATAGTTGACTCATCGTGTGTACCAGTGTTTC
>JBBACU010000164.1:0-5352 GCA_041656815.1 Proteiniphilum sp. | reverse complement strand
TCGCCAACGCCTGCGGGCCCTGTATCGGGCAGTGGCGGCGCGACGACGGGGAGAGCGAGCGCGTTAACTCCATCGTCACCTCCTTCAACCGTAACTTTGCCAAACGAAACGATGGCAATCCCAACACCCATGCCTTTGTTACCTCCCCTGAGCTGGTAGCGGCGCTCACCATCGCGGGAGACCTCTGCTTCAACCCCTTGACCGACACGCTCGAGAACGAGAAGGGAGAACGGGTGAAGCTGGCCGAGCCCAAAGGACACGAGATGCCACCCAACGGCTACGATGTGGAGGATGCCGGCTACGTGGCTCCCTCTGCCGACGGGAGCAGCGTGGAGATCACGATTGCCCCCGATTCCAAGCGGCTCCAGAAGCTGGCACCATTCCCCGCTTGGGATGGGCAAGACCTGAAGCACCTGCCCCTGCTGATCAAGGCAAAGGGAAAGTGTACCACCGACCATATATCGATGGCGGGACCGTGGCTTCGCTTTCGCGGACACCTCGACAATATCTCCGATAATATGCTGATCGGGGCGGTGAACGCGTTCAACGAGAAGACCAACACCGTGCTCGATCCCGATACGATGGAGTACAGGGCCGTCCCCGAGTTGGCGCGCAAGTTCAAGGCACGCGGAGTGGGCTCTATCGTGGTGGCCGAAGAGAACTATGGCGAGGGATCCAGCCGCGAGCACGCTGCCATGGAGCCGCGCCATCTCAACGTGAAGGTGATCTTGGTGAAATCGTTTGCCCGGATTCACGAGACAAACCTCAAAAAACAGGGGATGTTGGCCCTCACCTTCGTGGACAAGGACGACTACGCGAGAATACAAGAGAAGGATAAAATCAGTGTGTTGGGACTCGACAAGTTCGCGCCGGGCAAGAACCTGACCATCGAGCTCCTCCACGCCGATGGCACGACGGATCGATTCGAAGCATCCCACACCTATAATGAACAGCAAATCGGGTGGTTCAAGGCCGGCAGCGCCCTCAACGCGATGAGAAAGTAACGGCCTCGTGATACAGGAAAATTCCATGCAGGTAACCAAAGAAGAAGATCAACTCGCCGTTCCGGACCGTCCCGTCATCCCTTTTATCGAGGGAGACGGCATCGGGAAAGAGATTACCCCGCACGTGCGGCGAATCATTGACGCGGCCGTGGAACGGTCCTATGGCGGGGAGAGAGCGATAACATGGCGAGAGGTGCTCGCGGGTGAAAAAGCATTTAACGAACTGGGCACCTGGCTTCCGGAAGAGACCTTGGAGGCCTTTCGGACCCATTTGATAGGTATCAAGGGGCCGCTGACCACGCCGGTGGGGGAGGGAATCCGCTCCCTCAACGTGGCGTTGCGCCAAGAGCTTGATCTCTACGTGTGCCTTCGCCCGGTACGCTGGTTTAAGGGGGTGGCTACCCCGCTGTTGCATCCCGAGAAGGTGCGCGTGGCCATCTTCCGGGAGAATACCGAGGATATCTATGCCGGCATCGAGTGGGCTGCCGGTACTCCGGAGGTGAAAAAGGTGATGGCATTCCTGAAGAAGGAGATGGGTGTCGACAAGATACGCTTCCCCCAGACCAGTTCCATCGGGGTTAAGCCAGTCTCCGTGGAAGGCACCGAACGGCTGGTGCGTGCCGCCATCCAGTATGCGCTGGAGCACGGTTTGCCCTCGGTGACCCTGGTACATAAAGGAAACATCATGAAGTTTACCGAGGGGGGCTTCAAGAAATGGGGGTACGCCTTGGCAGAGCGTGAGTTCCCCGACCACACCTTCACCGAGCACACCTTCAACCGGATCAAGGAAGAGCGAGGGCTCGAGGCAGCGGTGGGGGCCTATAACCGCGCGGTGGAGTCGGGTAAGGTCTTTATCAAGGACGTGATCGCCGACGCCTTCCTCCAGAACACGCTCCTCAAGCCGGAGGAGTACTCCGTGATCGCCACGCTCAACCTCAACGGCGACTATATTTCCGACCAACTAGCGGCCATGGTCGGGGGCATTGGCATCGCTCCAGGCGCTAATATCAACTACCAAACCGGGCATGCTATTTTCGAGGCAACGCATGGCACGGCACCCGATATCGTGGGCCTGAACAAGGCAAATCCCTGTTCCCTGCTCCTCTCGGGCGTGATGATGTTAGACTACATGGGATGGACCGAGGCGGGCCAACGAATCACCGCCGCGTTGGAGAGGCTTTTCAGCCAGGGACGCGCGACTCCCGACTTGGCACGATTCATGGAAGGAGGAAAAGCGCTTTCTACTACCGAATTTTCATCAAAAGTGATCGAAAACTTATAAATTGACCGGTTTTTGGAGGAAAAAGTGTAACTTTGATGCGTTTTTTGGTAAATATTGACGGGAGTGGAAATATTTCCGATACCCGCGCGCAAACGTAAGATAGAAGTAGATTAATAAACAAATATATCAGTATGGATAATGAACAGATAACGAAATCTTTATCGGATTCCATTGCTTTCACGAGCAATATCGACAAAGAACTTTTCACCAAGATGGGTGTGAAACGCGGCCTCCGCAACGAAGATCATTCCGGCGTGCTCGCGGGGCTCACCCGCGTGGGTGACGTGGTGGGGTACGAACGACAGGGCGACGGTACGCTGAAACCTGTCCCGGGCAAGCTCTTTTACCGTGGATTGGACGTGGAAGAGCTGGTCAAGGGCATTCAAAGCGAGAACCGCTTGGGTTTTGAAGAAACCGCTTTCCTTCTCCTGTCAGGCAGACTTCCGAACCGTAAAGAACTGGAGGCCACTCAGAGCTTGATCTCGGGGACTATGCCCCTCAACCACGCCGCTACCATGAACATCCTATCGCTGCAAGGCAAGAACATCATGAATATCTTGGCGAGGAGCGTACTCGAGCTTTATATTTACGACGAGAACCCGGACGATATCTCGCCGGAAAACCTCATCCGTCAGTCGATCAACCTCATCGCCAAGTTCCCCACCATCATTGCATACGCCTACCAAGTGCTGCGCCATGACACCCTCGGGAGATCGCTCCACGTGAGGCTTCCCTACGAGAACTGCTCGGTGGCGGAGAACTTCCTTTTCATGATGAAAGGACGGAACAAGTACACGGAACTCGACGTGAAGATCCTCGACCTGGCGCTCATTCTGCATGCCGAGCATGGGGGAGGGAATAATTCCACCTTCTCGGTGCGGGTGACCAGTTCTACCGAGACGGATACCTACTCCGCCATCGCCGCCGGAATTGGCTCGCTGAAAGGACCGTTGCACGGGGGAGCGAACATCAAGGTGCAGGGAATGCTCGAGGAGATGAAAGCCCATGTAAATGACTGGAAAGACACCGGACAGATAGACGATTACTTGAGGAAAATATTGAATAAGGAGGCATTTGACCGTACCGGCCTTATCTACGGAATCGGACACGCGGTGTATACCGTAAGCGACCCCCGCGCGGTTCTCCTCAAGGATATGGCGCGTGAACTTGCCAAGGAGAAGGGCCGCGAAGAGGAGTTCGAATTTATGGAGCTGATTGAACAGCGGGCCATTCAAGTATTCTTGGAAGCCAAGAAACGGCATGCGAAAGGCAACGTTTGCATCAACGTGGACTTCTATTCCGGTTTCGTGTATGATGCCATCGGGCTGCCGGCCGATGTTTTTACCCCCCTGTTTGCCATGGCGCGCATCGTGGGATGGTCGGCACACCGCATCGAGGAGATGAATTTCGAGAGCAAGCGCTTGATTCGCCCCGCCTACAAGAACGTGCGTGAATTACAGCCTTTTACCCCATTAAATGAAAGATAGTTTGTTTATACCGTAGTTTACAGCTAAATCTTTCGACTCTCGCTATTTTAGTGACCCGTTACCGATTTTCATAGGCTATCTGATAAATAACTCGCTACGTTCACTGAAGTTAGACTTTTCCTCGCTATGGCATAGCTCAAACAAGTTTGGCTCTGCTCACTTAGCTTAACGGAAAAGTTCAAACAGCTTATCAGATCACGCCTATTCCATCGAACAGGCACCCCGCTAAATAGCTATATGTCTCAATTTTTAGCTGTATAACCGCATGTGAAAAGTTGAATAGAGAATGCAGAAAATAAAAGTAGACCACCCGGTCGTGGAGCTTGATGGGGACGAGATGACCCGTGTCATCTGGTCCT
The DNA here is from genome assembly GCA_041656815.1 of Proteiniphilum sp. Classification (GTDB taxonomy): domain Bacteria; phylum Bacteroidota; class Bacteroidia; order Bacteroidales; family Dysgonomonadaceae; genus Proteiniphilum. The sequence goes on along the minus strand of JBBACU010000164.1, from coordinate 1,220 downwards.
TTATCAAGGAGCAACTGATATTGCCCTACCTCGACCTGGATATCAAGTATTACGACCTCAGTATTCAAAATCGCGACGCCACGGACGACCAAGTGACCGTGGACGCGGCCGAAGCCATCAAGAAGTACCACGTGGGCATCAAGTGCGCCACCATCACGCCCGACGAGGCCCGGGTGGAAGAGTTTGGATTAAAGAAGATGTGGAAATCACCCAATGGCACCATCCGGAATATCGTGGGTGGCACTGTCTTCCGGGAGCCCATCATCTGCAGCAATATCCCGCGGTACGTGCAGGGATGGACCGAGCCTATTATCATCGGGCGTCACGCCTTTGGTGACCAGTACCGGGCTACTGACGAGGTGATTAAGGGCAAAGGCAAACTTACCCTGACGTTCACGGCCGAGGATGGCACGGTTAAAAGCTGGAACGTTTATGACTTCAAAGGCGATGGCGTGGCCATGGCCATGTACAACACCGACGAGTCGATCTACGGCTTTGCCCGCTCCTCGTTCCAGATGGCGCTCACCAAGAGGTATCCTCTTTACATGTCCACCAAGAACACCATCCTGAAAGCTTACGACGGGCGCTTCAAAGATATATTCCAAGAGGTGTACGAGAACGAGTTCAAGGACACGTTCGAGGCGGCTGGAATCACTTACGAGCACCGGTTGATCGACGATATGGTAGCCGCGGCGATGAAGTGGAACGGCGGCTTCGTGTGGGCGTGCAAGAACTACGACGGCGACGTGCAGTCGGATACCGTGGCACAAGGCTTCGGTTCGCTCGGCATGATGTCGTCCGTGCTGGTCACCCCCGACGGCAAAACGGTGGAGGCCGAAGCGGCTCATGGAACCGTCACCCGCCACTACCGCCAGCACCAGATGGGACGTGAAACCAGTACCAACCCCATCGCGTCGATCTTCGCGTGGACCCGCGGGCTGGCACACCGGGGCAAGTTGGATGGTAACGAGGCGCTGGTCGACTTCTGCGAGAAGTTGGAGCAAGTGTGTATCGAGACGGTAGAAGGAGGCGAGATGACCAAGGACCTCGCGCTCTTGGTTCACGGGAACGATGCTTCCCGCGATACCTACCTCACCACCCACGAGTTCTTGGACGCGCTAAAACGAAACCTCGAAAAAAAGATATAAACGAGTAAAGGGCCGGTTCTTCACCGGCCTTTTTTCATCCCTTTCTCGTTCCTTCCCCGTTCCTTTCCGGCG
>JBBACU010000163.1:0-5356 GCA_041656815.1 Proteiniphilum sp. | reverse complement strand
CGCTCGGGGAACCGGTATCCGACACGGTGAACGGTAAAAATGCCTACCGCATCGAAATGGCCCCCGACAGCGCGCCGCGTGACTTTCAATCCGTCGCGGTGTCTATCGACAAAACATCCCATCAGCTGTTGCGGGTGGTACTCACGTTTACCAACGGACAAAAAACGCGCATCGACATAACCAAGTACAACGCCAACTACAAGTTCCTCGACAACGAATTCACTTTCGACAGCAACGCTTACCCGGGGGTAGAAATCGTGGATTTGAGGTAATCAATTAATTCCATTTACCGCGAATAGATAATGGCGATACCGGTTTCGCTTTCGGGAAAATAGTTGTATCTTTGGTCTCAATATTAACAAGGAAACCCTCCGCTTCGCGAGGGATTTTCAAATCGCTAACAGACATATGGAAGATAAAGTTCGCTGCCTGATCTTAGGATCGGGCCCGGCCGGTTACACGGCTGCCATTTACGCGTCACGCGCCAACCTGGAGCCCGTGCTCTACGAAGGGTTGGAGCCCGGGGGACAATTGACCACCACCACCGACGTGGAAAACTATCCCGGGTACCCCGAAGGGATCACCGGCCCCGCGATGATGGAAGATTTCAGGAAACAGGCGGAGCGCTACGGGACGAAAGTACGTTCGGGGAGAGCCACCGCGGTGGATTTTTCGGGCCGGCCGTTGAAGGTGACCATCGATAACGAGAAAGTGATTGAAGCAGACACCGTGATTATCTCCACGGGGGCTACCGCCAAATACTTGGGATTGGAGGATGAAACCAAGTACGCGGGGCAAGGGGTTTCGGCCTGTGCCACGTGCGACGGGTTCTTCTATCGCCGCAAGAAAGTAGCGGTGGTGGGCGGGGGAGACACTGCTTGCGAAGAAGCCACCTACCTCTCGGGACTAGCCGACAAAGTATACATGATCGTACGCAAGCCTCACCTGCGCGCCTCACAAATCATGCAAGACCGGGTCATGAATAACCCCAAGATCGAGATTCTCTTCGAACACAACGCGGTGGGACTTTTCGGCGAGAACGGCGTGGAAGGCGCGCACTTGGTGAAACGAATGGGTGAAACCGACGAAGAAAAGGTAGATATTGCCATCGACGGGTTCTTCCTTGCCATCGGCCACAAACCCAACACCGAAATATTCAAGGACTTCGTGGAACTGGACAACGTGGGCTATATTAAAACCGCGCACCCCACCACCAAGACCAACGTGGAAGGCGTGTTTGCCTGCGGCGACGTGGCCGACCCCATCTATCGGCAAGCAGTCACCGCGGCCGGCACCGGGTGCCGTGCCGCCATGGACGCGGAACGCTACCTTTCCGAAAAGGGGTTGTAACCCCTATCATCCTAAATGTACTCGACCGGCTCTTCACGAGCCGGTTTTTTTATTATATGCATGCTCCTGTTTCTAACTCCATTGAAAAAGCTCCGCCATCCATAGACCCGCCACGGGCAACATCGTGTTTTAACATTTCATCTTTTCCTGTCACGAAAATTAATGGTACATTCGCGTGATAACACGCTTACACGCTCGGTCATGAATAAAATTCTATTAATAGTTGCTGTATTATTTTCGGGGATGTCCATGGAAGCTCAACCCTTAAGCGGGACGTACAAAAATGGTTCGGATTCATTGGTTTTCAAGGGAGACCAAGCAGTTTTCCATGTAAGCGGCTTCGGAGGATTATCTTCGGCCCAAGCGGGAGCGGGTAGCTACGAGCGCGTGAATGACTTCTTATTGATCCATACCGCGGAGTATCCCGGCGACAAGGCTTCCTTTCAAGCGCTAGATGGCTCTCGCCCCGACACTTGCGTGATAAAGGTGGTAAGCCTCGCGAACTATCCCATCCAAGGCATCTTGGTGGAACCCGATAACAGTTCCGCGAAACTCCCCGGGGGAAGGGTAACCGGGAACGACGGGCGGATTTACCTGACCGATGCCGGGAAGACCCAAACCATCACCGTGTCGGGAATGGGATACAACACGGTCACCATTGACTACCAACCGGGCGTTGACTACGTGGTAAAGTTAGCCGACAGCGAGGTGATTGAAGACAGAACTGTCGTATTCCGCTTGCAGGAGGTTGACGACGAGACCCTCTCCATCTTGTTACTCGCGGACGACTTTGACCCCGGAAAGAAGAGGGATAACGAGCTAAAAAAACTTGAAAAAAGAGCACGACGGAGCAACCAGATCGATAAACGATTCAAGAAAGAGTATGAACCATACGTGAGGAAAATGAAGAATTAAAAATGAAAAATTAAGAATTAGGACAGTAGCTTTTTTACCTGCTCCGAAATGGCGCGTCCTTCGGCCTTCCCGGCCAATTCTTTCGTGGCTGCTGCCATTACCTTGCCCATCTCTTTCATGGAAGTGGCTCCCGCCTCCGCGATGATCCGCTTGATGGCTGCTTCCAAGTCTGCTTCCGACAACTGCTCCGGCAGGTACTCCCGGATCACGTTCATTTGTTCGATCTCGTTTTTAGCCAGTTCATCGCGTCCGCTCGATGTAAAGATATCGGCGCTCTCCTTGCGTTGCTTCACCATTCTCTGCAAAATAGTGGTGATAGCCTCTTCTGTCAGCTCTCCCGAGGCTCCTTTGGCGGTTTTCGCTTCCAACAGCTCTTTCTTTATGCCTCGTAACGTCTCCAGCCGCACCTTATCCTTGGCCAGCATGGCGCGTTTTATCTCGTCGTTTATGGTATCGTATAATGTCATAACTTAATGTGTTGATGTGAATAATGTGCCAATGAAGAATGAAAAATTAAGAATACAGAATGACGCAATCATTCATTGTTAATTATTCATTGTTAATTATTAATCGAACAGGGTGGATGATTGCTGCTGTGGGGAGTCGCCCTGGTAAGCACGCGGGTTGAAATCACGATCCCGCTTGAATACCGGGTTTTTCTCCAGCGCTTCCAATACCCTGTCGTCGTCCAGCTCCTCTATTGTCAGTACGAATGGCTCCAACCGGTAATTATGCGCCGCGAGCGACTCCAGTCCTGCTTTGCCGTAATACTTCTCGATCAGCTCCTTGTCTTTTCGTTCCCGCTCGCGTTCGGCATCCTCGAGGATCTTACGCTGCAGTTCTTCCGCCTTGGTCTCCTCCTCCCGCTTCTCTTGGATTCCGGGCACGCTGGTAATCGAGAAGCCGGTGGCGAGGAGGGTCACTTTCACCTCTTCCACCAGGGACTCTTCCACGGCGGCACCCCAGATCACCTCGATGCCTTGGCTGAACTTCGACATGAAGTCGTGCAACGCGTTCATCTCCTCCATCATCAGCGGGTGCTCCTCCCCGAACGAGAGGTTAATCAGTATCTTTTTGGCGCTAAACACGTCGTTGTTGTTCAGCAGGGGCGAGTGCAACGCGTCTTTTATGGCGTCGTTGATACGGTCCTTCCCTTTGCCCATGCCGCTACTCATGATAGCCACGCCTCCGTCCTTGAGCGTGGTGTTCACGTCGGCGAAGTCGAGGTTCACGTGCCCGTGCACCGTAATGATCTCCGCGATGCTCCGGGCCGCCGTGGCCAAGGTGTCATCCGCTCTCGCGAAGGCGTTTAGCATGGTGAGGTCGCTATAAATATCTCGTAGGCGCTCGTTATTAATCACCAGCAACGCGTCCACGTTTTTCGCGATCTCTTCTACCCCTTTGAGTGCTTGCACGATCTTCCGAGAGCCTTCGAACACGAAGGGAATGGTCACGATCCCTACCGTGAGGATTCCCATGTCCTTGGCTACCCGCGCTACCACGGGAGCGGCCCCCGTTCCGGTGCCTCCTCCCATTCCCGCGGTGATAAACACCATGCGCGTGCCGTCGTTGAGCAGCTCCTCGATCAGGTCGATGCTTTCTTCCGCCGCTTTCCGGGCGATCTCCGGCTTGTTGCCCGCGCCCAGTCCGCCGGTAGTGCCTTGTCCCAGTTGCACTTTCACCGGCACCGGCGATTTCATCAATGCCTGGTTATCGGTATTGCAGAGGGCAAACGACACGTCGTGAATGCCTCCCGCGTACATGTGATTCACCGCGTTGCCACCACCACCGCCAACGCCGATCACTTTAATGATCGCGTCGGTATGGCTCTCTATTTGAAAATCCAGTATTTCGTCGTCCATTCGATTCATGATTTAACTATTCGTCCTCGTCAGAAAACATGTTCCCGAAAAAGTCCTCCACGTTCGAGAAAAAGCCGCCACCCTGCTTCGCGCTTTTTTGCTTCTTCACTTTCGCGCTCTCCTTCCGTTTCTCTTTCAAGCGGCTCAGGCGGGAAGAACCGGCGGTATCCTCGTCGTACTCGTCGTACTCCCTTGACTCTACTGCCTGTAGCTCGCAATCTTTCTCGCCCAGCAGCAACATACCGAGTGCCCTCGTGAAAGCGGGGTCACTGACCAGTTCGGGGAAGTTATTAATAAAGGTCTTTTTCGCGGTCGCGCGGCGTACCGGCATCTTCAGTTCACGCGTAAGGTACGCGTCCATGTTCTTGAGTTGCGAGGCGCCACCCGTGATGATAAGGCCGGCACCCAGCTTCCCTTCATAACCCGAGAGCCGGATTTGTTCCTTGAGGTTGGCGGTTATCTCGTCGAGCCGCATCCCGATGACCCTGTTTAGCTCGGTGAGGTCCACGTCGGGCTTGGAGGAAAAGGGAGAAGAGAAAAACGAGCTTTCTTGGGTCTCCAGTGCCTTCCCGAACTTGATCTTTAATTGTTCCGCGTCGTTCTCGGTAAAGTTCAACGCGCAAATATCCTTGGTGATATTTTTTCCGCCAAAAGGGATGACCGACATTGACCGCAGAATCCCCCCCTTGTATACCGACAGGGTGGTGGTGCCTGAACCAAAGTCCACGAAAGCGCAGCCCAGTTCTTTTTCTTCGTCGTTCAGTGCCACCGCTGCCGCGGCCAGTGCACCCGTGATGTAACCTGCCACGGGCAATTCTGCTTTTCCGGTGATACTTTTCTCCACGTTCCCCATCAGGCTCGGCCTTCCGGTAATAAGCTTGAAGCTTGCCTCCAACCGTGCTCCGGTCACCCCTACCGGGTTACGCTCCGGCTTGTTGTCGATAAAATATTCCACGTCGGCCACCTCGTACGCCCGCGCCAGTTCGGGGGTGTATTTCTCGGCCGAGGCACGCAATCGCTCTACCAAGTTGTCGGACACGATGCCATTGGAGGAGAGCTCCGCGGCCTCCCTGAACTCCAAGGAGCGGAGGGATTGCCCTCCGAGGGAAACGTACACTTTCCCGATCTTCCGGCCCATGCTGTTCTCGAGCATCGCGACAAGTTTTCTCACGTTGGCCCCGGTCTCTTCTATATTGTATACCATTCCCCGCCGGATGCAATTTTTAGAG